>PLXR01000124.1 GCA_003151495.1 Opitutaceae bacterium | reverse complement strand
GACGAAGACGTTCTTCGCGTCCCAGGTCTGGGACCAGGAATTCGTGACCGAGGCCGAGGCCTTGGCGCCCATGATCGCCCCTCCCACCTCGTGGATGATCGATCCCCCCGGCTCGATCGCCTTCGAGCCGTCGGCGCCGGGCCGGTTGGCGCTCGTGCAGCCCATGGCTGCGATCCAGTCGGCGAAGGTCCTCTGCATGTGGGCCACCTGCCGGGTCTCGTGGTCGGACCACTTCCAATTGAAGCGAAGGACCGGGATCCCCCACTTGTCCGTCACGCCGGGGTCGATCTCGCAGTACGAGTCCTCGTTCGGGATCATCTCCCCCCTGCCGGTGAACGAGACGTAGGAGCCGTGGTAGCGGCGGGCCTCCTCCTTCAGCCTCAGGCCGTAGGAGGTGCTCCCGCCGGCCCCCTCGGCCATGGCGGAGTAGCCCGCCCACATCTGCCTGCCCGTCGTGAACTCGACGTGGTAGCCGCGGGCGAAGCCGAGCTTCCCCGCAAGCTGCTCCTTGTAGAGCCACCAGGGGGTGTAGCAGTGGTCGCCCCCCGCCCCGTCCTCGCTGTGGGGGGGAGTGCTCTCGAGGAGCGGGATCTGGCCCCCCCAGCTGGCGCCGACCGTGTCCATGATGTACTTTCCGACGAGCCCGCTCGAGTTCCCGAGCCCGGCGGGAAACACCGTCGACTTGGAATTGAGCAGCAGCCGGGCCGACTCGCAGGCGCCCGCGGCCAGGACGACCACCCGGCCCGTCACCCGGTGCTCAAAGCCCGTCCTCTTGTCGATGTAGCTGACGCCGGTCGCCTTGCCCGACGCGTCAACCGTGACCTCGCGCGCCATCGCATTCGGGAGGATGTCCAGGTTGCCGGTGGCAAGGGCCGGGGGGATGTGGACCGTCGTCGACTGGTAGTTTGCCCGGATCGCGCACCCGCGGCCGCACGGGGTCGCCCAGAAGCAGGCCGCCCTGCCCTGCATGTCCTCGGCGAGGATCCGCTGGGCCTTCAGGTTGCCGGGATGGAGCCTCGCCGGGACGGACTTGTGGTCGAGGGCCCGGGAGAGGACGGCGCGGTGCGCCGGGATGACCGGGATCCCGAGGCCCCGGCCCCTCTGGCGGGCGAGGAGCTCCCCTATCCGGGCCTTGGGCGGCGGCAGGAGGACCCCCTGCGGGGAGTTCGGGGTGTTCTCGAGGCCCTCGTTCGTCCCGTAGACGCCGATCAGCATCTCGACCCTGTCGTAGTACGGGGCCAGGTCCCCGTAGGAGATGGGCCAGTCGAAGCCGAGCCCGTCCCTGCTCCTCGGCTTGAAGTCGTAGGGTCCGTTGCGCAGCGAGATGCGGCCCCAGTGGTTGGTCCTCCCGCCGAGCATCCTGGCGCGCCACCACTTGAACTCCCGCCCCCTCTCCGTGGAGGCGTTCGTATAGGGCTCGCCCGGCACGCTCCAGCCTCCGTCGATCGTCGCGTCAAAAAACCCGAAGGGCTTGCCCGGCGTCCCCGAGTCCCTGAGCGGGGCCTGGTCGAGGGTCTTGAACATGGGGGTCTCCGTCCTTGAGTCGTAGTTGCGCCCCGCCTCCAGCATGAGGACGCGGGCTCCCTCCATCGTGAGCGTGTAGGCGGCCTGGCCGCCCGCGGCGCCGGAGCCGACCACGATCACGTCGTATCTGCCTTTGGCGGTGTCAGGATCTACGAATGCCATGGGGTCGGGAGTTGGGGTTCCGACTAGGGGAGCCGCGCGCCGCGGGATTGTCCAATTCGAATCTCGATTCGGCCCGGTTTCCGGGCAGGCGGGTCACCATCCCACCTCGCCGGTCAGGCCGAGCTTGGCCACCAGGTCGGCGGGCGGGCCGTCGAACGTCGCGAGCGGCACGTTTCCCACATAGCCCAGGTCCTTCATGCCGACCGGGGTCGTGTAGAACCCCGCCGAGGTCAGGTTGCGGAACCGCCTGAAGAACCTCGAGGCGACCTCGAGCTCCGAACCGGTCGGCGCCTCGTGGGCGATCTCCTCGCAGAGGGCGAGGCGCTCGGCCGCGGTGGCGTCCGCGAACGCCGCGCCAAAGCGGGCCCTCGAGGCGCCGCGGAGCCAGTCCAGGCCCTCGGTGATCGCCTTCCTGTCCTTTGCCTGGGACGGGTACGGGGCGCTGATCCACTCGTCGATGAAGTCCGGCACGCCGACCTGGGAGGCGCTCGGGGACCGGTCGTCGGCCGGGAGGATCACGTCGCAGAGCGCCGCGACGTCGCGGCGCTCCGCCTCCGAGAGGGTGAGCGGCCAGCAGTCGCCGGGCCTGTTCGGGCGGGTCATTGCCGGGTCGGTCCCGTAGCCCGTTCCCGGGACCGCAGCCGGGCCGGCTGCCGTGAGCGACAGCGGGTCCACGAGGAGGGCCCCCGCGCCGGCCGCGAGGATCCACTTGATGGCGAGCCGCCGGTCGATGCGGGCCGGGGGGCCGCCCCCGCGTAGGGGGTCAGACATTGCCCCTCCTCATCTCGTCCAGCACCCGGTCGGCCGCGCGCCAGGCCAGGGCCATGATGGTCAGCGTCGGGTTCTTGTCGGCGTTCGACGCGAAGACGCCGCCGTCCGCCACGAAAACGTTCCTCGCGTCCCACGTCTGCGACCAGGAATTCGTGACGGAGCTCCTGGCGTCGGCCCCCATGATGGTGCCCCCGACCTCGTGGATCACCTTCCCCCCGGCCTGGATCGCCTTCGATCCGTCTGCCTCGGGCTTGGCCTTGTTCACCCCTCCCATCGCCTCGACCCAGTCGGCGAAGGTCTTCTGCATGTGCGCCGCCTGCCGGGTCTCGTGCTCCGACCACTTCCATGCGAAGCGCAGGACGGGGATCCCCCACTTGTCGACAACCTTGGGGTCGAGGTCGCAGTAGGAGTCCTCGTTCGGGATCATCTCCCCCCGTCCCGAGAAGAACATGTGGGATCCGTAGTACCTCCGGGCCTCCTCCTTCATCCCGGGGCCGAAGCTCGTCCGGCCGCCCGTGTCGGGCGTGTACGGGGCGCCTCCCCCGGGCATCCCCCTGCCGCCCCCGAACTCGACATGGTAGCCGCGGGCGAAGCCGAGCTTCCCCGCGAGCTGCTCCTTGTAGAGCCACCAGGGGGCGTAGACGTGCAGCCCCCCCGCGCCGTCCTCATTGTGCGGGGGCAGGCTCTCGAGGAGGGGGATCTGCCCGCCCCAGCTGGCCCCGACCGTGTCCAGGATGTACTTCCCGACCAAGCCGCTTGAGTTGCCGATCCCGTTCGGGTGCCGGTTCGACTTCGAATTGAGCAGCAGGCGCACGGTCTCGCAGGCGCTCGCCGCGAGGACGACGACCCTCCCGAGGACGCTGTGCCCCACCCCGGTCTTCTTGTCGATGTAGGCCACCCCGGTCGCCTTGCCCGAGGCGTCGACCGTCACCTCGCGCACCATGGCGTCCGTCAGGATGTCGAGGTTGCCCGTGGCGAGGGCCGGGGGAAGGTGGACCGTCGTGGACTGGTAGTTTGCCCGGATCGAGCAGCCGCGCCCGCAGTTTGTGGCCCAGAAGCACGCGGCGCGGTTCCTCATGTCCTCGGCGAGGATCCTCTGGGCCTTTGCGTTTCCGGGATGGAGCCTGGCGGGGATCCTCGCATGGTCGAGCGGCCTCGTCAGCACGGCGCGCCTGATCGGGACGATGGGGATGCCGAGTTTGCGGGCCCGCTGGCGCGCGAGGAGCTCCCCTATCCGGGCCTTCGGCGGCGGCAGGAGGCATCCCTCGGGCGAGTCCGGCGTGTTCTCCAGGCCGTCATTCTGGCCGTAGACGCCGATCAGCATCTCGACCTTGTCGTAGTACGGCGCCACGTCTTCATAGGAGATCGGCCAGTCGAAGCCGAGGCCGTCCCGGCTCCTCGGCTTGAAGTCGTAGGGCCCGTTGCGGAGCGCGTGCCGCGCCCAGTGGTTCGTGCGGCCGCCGAGCATGCGGGACCTCCACCAGCTGAACTGGCGGCTCTCGTCCTGCGACTGGTTGGTGTAGGGCTCGCCCGGCACCGTCCAGCCGCCCCCGACCGTCGCGTCGAAGTAGCCGTAGGGCTTGTCCGGCGTTGCCACGCCGCGCAGCGGCGCCTGGTCCGGCGTCTGGAACATGGGGGTTTCCGACACCGGGTCGTAGTTGCGGCCGGCCTCGAGCATCAGCACCTTCGCCCCGTCCATCGTCAGCGTGTAGGCGGCCTGGCCCCCGGCCGCGCCCGAGCCCACAACGATCACGTCATATTTCTCAGCCGTGGACGAGGGGGTAACGAACGCCATTTGGGGTGGGCACGGTGAACATATTGGCTGGCTGCCGTTCTTCAACGCCGATCTGCAGGAAAAGGACTCCAAGCAATCGTGACGGAACGATGCCAAGCGATTTTCCTTTATTCTTACCCCGGTAATGCCAGACTTACTGGATGATCGCCAAAGTATCCGTTAAGGGGCAGATGGTAATACCAGAGGCCGTCAGGGACCAAGCCCGCATCAAGTCCGGGGACGAGCTGGAGGTCGGCTTTTTCAACGGATTGATCGTACTTCGAAAGCGCAGACCGCTCACTGCGGCGCGCGTCAGGTCGATTCTGCTCGCGGGACGGGACCTTCCCCAGATGGCCCCGCGGGATGAGAGTGCGGTTCTTCAGACGGTCGAGCGCGTCCGGAGCCGGAGCAGACCTTGAAGGTCGTCTTTGATACCAGTGTTGTTGCCAGCGCCAGCCTGTGGCGTGGCACCCCGTTCGACTGTCTCTCAAGGTGGGCGGGGGGCGGATGCGAGGCCGTCGTGAGCCCCGAACTCCTTGCGGAGTACCATGAGACTATGGAGGAGTTGCGCCGAGAGTACCCCAATCACAGCTGCGTCGACTGGGCGGCGGCCCTGTCGGAGGCGGCGACCTTGGTCTTCCCGTCCGAGAGAGCGGGTGGCGCGACCCCCGATCCCGGAGACGAGATGGTCCTCGAATGCGCACTGGCCGCCGACGCACAGTTCATCGTGACCGGGGACAAGAGGCACCTGCTCCCCCTAAGGAGATACAGGGAGGTTGAGATCGTCTCGCCTGCTGAATTTCTCCGCCGCTAGCCTGCCACTTGACGAAGGATCATGCCTGCCTTTGCTGTTGAGCGGCCGCAATTCGAGGGGCCTTTCGACGCCCGCTTGGATGAACGAGGCCGAGTCGTGTTCCACCGTGCCGATCGTTGCGCCCAAGCCTGCGGAACCACATACCCCTTGCGCCCCCTTCTCGCATCCGCGCTCCTGGCGTTCCTTCCCCTGGCCTCGGCCCAGGTGGAGACGATGGACCCGGTGACCGTGAGCGCCACCCGGTCGCCTGAGCCGCGCTCGCGGGTCCCGCTCAGCGTCGAGGTCCTCCCGGCCGACGCCTTTCTCGACCCCTCATCGCCCACGGTTGACGGCGCGCTCCGGAGCATGGCGGACTTCAGCCTCTTCCGCCGCAACGACAGCATGACGGCCAATCCGACGACGCAGGGCGTCTCGCTCCGTGGCCTGGGCCCGAGCGGCACAAGCCGCTCGCTCGTCCTCCTGGATGGCGTTCCCCTGAACGATCCCTTCGGCGGCTGGGTCCCCTGGAGCCTCGTCCCCGTCGAGTCCCTCGCGGGCGCGGAGCTGGTCCCGGGCGGGGGGGCCAGCGCCTGGGGCAATGCCGCCCTCGGCGGCGTGATCCAGCTCTTCTCCGCCGTGCCTGCGGCCGGCTCCGGCAACGCAGTCCTTCGCGCGGCGGACTTCGGCACCGAGTCGGCGGGCGTCTCGGAGGCCCTCGCCGCCGGCGCCGGGACCCTCGAGCTCCGGGGCGCGGCCTTCTCGACAGCGGGGGCCGTCCTGGTGGCGCCCGAGGGCCGGGGCCCGGTGGACATCGCCGCGGCCAGCCGCCACAACCTCCAGTCGGCCCGGTGGCGGGGGCCCCTTGGGCCGGGCGCGCAGCTCGTCGTGACCGTCAGGCGCTTCGAGGAGTGGCGCGACAACGGCACGCCCTACCAGCAGAACCGGCTGCGCCAGCTGTTCGGCTCTGTCGCCGTCTCGGGCGGGGCGGGCCCTTCCAGGGCCTGGAGCGCCACGGCCTACGTCCAGGACCAGGGCTCTTCGCAGGCCTTCAGCTCGGTCAACGCGGCGCGCACGGCGGAGACGCCGGCAAGCGACCAGTTCGACGTGCCGGCCACGGCAGTAGGGCTCGCGGGATCGGCCACCCTGTCCGACACGTCCGGGGGCTCTACGACCCTCGGGGCGGACCTGCGGGACGTCCGGGGCGAGACCCGCGAGGACTATTTGTATTCGAAAGGTGCCTACACGGCCCGGCGGTTCGCGGGCGGCAGCCAGGCCTTCGAGGGCCTCTATGCCGAGAGGAGCCAGCCCCTCGGCCCGGGCCTCCACGCGATGGCCGGGGTCCGGCTCGACCGTTGGGAGAACACCGACGGGCACCTGAGGACGTCCTCGATCGCGTCGGGCTCCCTGACGCAGGACAGCCGCTTTCAGGACTCCTCGGGGACCGAGTTCAGCCCGAGCGCGGGGATCACATGGGACCCCTCAGGCGAACTCCGTCTCCACGCCGCCGCCCAGCGCGCCTTCCGGGAGCCGACGCTCAACGAGCTCTACCGCCCCTTCAGGCAGGGCACGACGACGACGCTTGCCAACGCGGCGCTGAAGACCGAGCACGCCGACACGGCCGAGGCCGGGGCCACGTGGACGCGCGGCGCCGTGCGCTTCGCGCTCACGGCGTTTGCCGCCCGCCTCGAGGATCCGGTGGCCAACGTCACGCTCGCCCAGGGCCCGGGAAACTTCCCGCTCTTCGGGACCCTGGCTGCGGGCGCCGTCGGCCAGGAGCGCCTGAACCTCGGGCGGGTCGACACCCGGGGAGTGGAGGTCTCCCTCCAGTGGAGGCCCCTCGAAAGCCTGAAGGTGGAGCTCTCCGCGATCGACGAGTCAGCCCGGGTCGGGTCCGCGCCGGTGGCACCCTCCCTGTTCGGCCGGGCGACCCCCGAGGTGCCGCGCTGGAGCGGATCGCTCGGGCTCACCTGGCACCCCGCGGGGCGGCTCTACGCGAGCGTGCGGGTGCGCTCCTCGGCGCTCCAGTATGACGACGACCAGAACCAGCTCCCGCTTGCGGCGTACAGTGCGGTTGACGCGTCCCTTCGGTTCGCGGTCTCCCCGCACGCCGAGGTCTTCGCGGGAGTGGACAACGCAGGCAATGCGAGGGTCGAGACCGCGCACAGCGCGGCCGGGGTCTACAGCCTGGCACCGCCGAGGACCGCCGGGGCCGGTGTGCGGCTCGGCTGGTGAGCTGCGTATCCCGCGGCGGAGGAGCGGGTTGCTCCCGGGCGGCCCCAGGCTTAGCACACTCTTAGCGGTTTCGGGCCCGTAATTAACTGAGTGGAACCCCGGATCGGTGGTACGATCGCGGGCATGAAAACGCATTCCTCAAGGCTGATCCCGCCCAGCGGCAACCCTGCCGTGCGCGGGGAGCAGGGCCGCCCATGAGCGACGCGGCCTTCATCGTCATCTCGGTCGCATTCTTCGCGGTCGCGGTGGCGTACGCCCACTTCTGCGAGAAGGTGCGCTGAGGCCCGCGGCACGCGCCGCGGGCGGATGCCCGACCTCCACCCTTTTCCCATGGAAAACACACTCATTGGTCTGATCGCCGTAGCCTGCCTCGTCTATCTCGTGGTCGCCGTCCTGCGCCCCGAGAAATTCTAGTCCGCCGCCCATGAACAATCCGAACTCCTGGTTCCAGCTGGCCCTCTACGTGGGCCTGCTCCTCGCGGTCACCAAGCCGCTTGGCCTCTACCTCGTGCGCGTCCTTGACGCGCAGGGCGAGACCTTCCTTGACCGGGTCGTCAAGCCCTTCGAGAGGGCGACGTACCGGGTCTGCGGGATCGATCCCCGTTCCGAGCAGGGCTGGATCGGGTACACGACGGCAATGCTCGCCTTCAGCCTGGTCGGCATGCTGTTCACCTACCTCATCCTGCGCTACCAGGACCACCTCCCGCTCAACCCCCAGGGCCTTCCGGGGCTTGCCCCGCACCTCGCCTTCAACACGGCCGCGAGCTTCACGACAAACACCAACTGGCAGAGCTACGGCGGCGAGTCGACGATGTCGTACTTCTCCCAGATGGTGGCGCTCGCCATCCACAACTTCATGTCCGCTGCGGTCGGCATCGCGATCGCGGCGGCGCTCGTCCGCGGGATCGCACGGCAGTCCGCAAAGACGATCGGCAACTTCTGGGTGGATACGGTGCGCGTCACCTACTACCTCCTCGCGCCGGTCTGCATCATCTTCGCGCTGTTCCTGGTGTCCCAGGGGATGATCCAGAACTTCA
>PLXR01000138.1 GCA_003151495.1 Opitutaceae bacterium | reverse complement strand
TCGGAGACGATTCCGGTGCCCGCGACGCCTGTGGCACCCATCGCACCGTCGGCACCCGTGGCACCCATCGCACCGTCGGCACCTGTGGCCCCCATAGCACCCGCCGCGCCGGCAACGCCGTTGGCACCGGTCGCCCCCATAGCGCCATCGGCGCCCGTGGCCCCAGTTGCCCCCATCCCACCCGTAAGAGTCATCGATCCAAGGTTGCCCAGGTCGTCGATCGTGACCACCTGCTGCGTCCCCAGGTCGTTGTTCGAAGTGACGCCATAAACACCCGCAAGGTAGGCCGCAGTCTGCGTGTCGCCGATGCGGATCGTGTTGTCTTCCCCTAAGCCACCGGAGTTGCCAATCACAATATTGTTGCTCTCAGCGCCCGCGAAGCTGCTGCCCGCGCTTACGCCCACGGCGATGTTGTCATGTCCGCTGGTCAGACCCGCGAGGGACAATGTGCCGAACGCCGAATTGTTGAAGGCGCCGCCGACGCCCACGTTCGCGAGAGAGCTGTTGCCGCCGCCCGTGTTGTCTGCGCCGTCGGTGAAGAGCCCGTTGCCATTCGCGCCCGCGGCGCCCGTCGCGCCCGCGGCGCCCGTCGCACCTGCAGCTCCTGCTGCACCGGCCGGGCCTGTGGCACCCGTCAAACCCGTTATGCCCTGGATACCCTGTATGCCCTGGACTCCCTGCGCGCCGGCCGCACCCGCGGCGCCCGCGGCGCCCGCGGGACCGGTGGCGCCCGTCGGGCCCACGAGGATCCCGACGTTCGCCGATCCGAGATTGCCGAAATCATCGATGACGACCGCCTGAGTATGCGCCACGTCGCCCGGAGTGACCCCATAGACACCCTGGACATAGGCCGCGGTCTGGACTCCATTCGTACCGATGCGGATCGTCGCGCTCTCGGCGGCGACGCCCGTGTTGCCGATGTCGATGTTGTTGCTGCCCGAGGTGAGGCTCAGGCCGGCTGTGCTACCGAGCGCGATGTTGAACGATCCCGTGTTGTTCCTAAGGGCATTGTAGCCCTCCGCCGTGTTGTCGGTTCCAGTGACGTTGGTGAAAAGAGTATGATAGCCCGTGCCCGTGTTATTGCTGGCAATCGTGCCCTTGTTGACCGCCTGGTAGCCGTCGGCCGTGTTGAAGCTGCCGGTCGTGTTCTGCGCGAGGGCGCCCGTGCCGTTGGCGACGTTCTGGTTGCCGCTCGTGTTGAAGGCCAGGGAATTGTAGCCGAACGCCGAGTTGCCGGCGCCCGTCGTGTTGTTGGGAAGGGCGTTGTAGCCCACCGCGGTCAAGTCGATGCCGGTCGTGTTCAGCCAGAGCGTGCGGAAGCCGATCGCGGTGTTCTGGTTACCGGTCGTGTTGCTGAAGAGCGCCTGGGTGCCTATGCCCACGTTGTTGTTGCCGGAGGTGTCGCCGGCGAGCGCTTGGGCTCCGACGCCCGTATTATTCGAGCCCGTCGTGATCGAGACCATCGATCCGGTCCCGAGGTTCGTGTTGTTGGTCTGCGCGTGAGCGGTGCCACAGAGGAGCAACACGGCCATGGAACCGACGATCTTTGTGAATGCCTTCATCGTAGTCTTCATTTTGTATATCCGCTGGAAACAATACTGTTTGTTGTAGAAATCTGCTGGAAAATGCGGTGAGAAAGCCGTGGCGTCAGTTCGCCGTCGGGTGAAGCTCTGGGATGAAAAGGCAATTTTTTGGCATCTGACAAACTTTTTATTCCAAAAATAGGAAATTTTTTACAATCCGCGGCGTCTTATGGGCGCGCCGTGCCCGGGAATCTCCAAGGGACCGGGTCAACGGCACTCTGGAGCGGGCATGCTTGCGTCAGGCGAACGCTTGGGAGGTTAATTTCATGTGACGCAGGGCTGCGCAGGGAGCTATCAGGCGGTCCTGTGAATCCAAGAGATGAAATGTGCCATGCGCAGGCCTCGTCCGAGCACAACCTGGTAGGAGGGATTCCACAGATTTGGCCGGCCGGGACGCTCGAGGTCCGCAAGGACCGACTCCACCGCGCGCCGGTCGACATAATCCCACACACGGTTGCCCGGAGGGTGCGCATCGAGGAATGCCCTCATGGTGGGTCTGCAAGCGAGCATTCGTTGCCGGTAATCCGGCGCAAACCAGCCCTTTGTGCGGCGCTGGAGAACGTTTTCGGGCACCACGCCAGTGAGAGCTCGGCGATAGAGCCCCCGGGGCACCCCGTCCGCGCGGAACTGCGCAAGGGGCACGCGATATGCAAATTCCCATATTCGACGATCCATGAGCGGCTGCGGGCTCTCGATCGTGTCGCTGTAGTTCGCAGCCCAGGTGCTATGGGAGGAGAACCAACCCTTGGTGCAGAGTTTGAGCGCGTGGCGTCGGCTGTCTTGGGGCGGTTCGTCCAGTTCAAGCTCCCTCCGCAGCTCGTCGAGGCCCATGCGCGCCGCGAACTCCTTACGGACCGCTGTCCCGTCCCATCCCGGTCCGCCCGGCCGCCGCAGGCGGCTGCGCCACAGCCGGATCCCGAGCGGGATCATCGAATGAAGCACCTCGCGCTTCAGGAGCACGAGGGGCGCGACGCCCTGTGCCCGTCCCTGGATACGAGCCTGGACCAGGAGCTCGCGAAGGCGGCCGCGGCGCGCAAGGTCCTCCAGGCACCCCGAACCGTCGAACGACGCCGCCAAATCCCCCCCAAGGCCGAGCAGCAGCACCCGGGCGCCGCGCTCCTCGGCTGCAGCCACGACCTCCCGGGAACGGAATTCAAAGGAATTCAGGGCGGGCCGCCCGAGCCGCTCGAGGGAACGGTCATCGAATTCAATGGGAGGGAATCGACTACCCCGCGCCGGATAAGAGTCCATGTTCGGCTCCTGGGCGTTCACGGCCTGGATGAAACCGCTCTCCTCGCGCATCCGTTCGTGCCCCTCGAAGTCGTCCGGCAGGACGCTCGAGACGGTCAGGAGCCGGCGCCCCTGCTGGTTCAGCTTTCGCGCCGCGATGCAGGCGACACCCGAGGAGTCGAGCCCTCCGCTGAGGGCCACCGCCACCGGGTGCGAGCAGCGCAGCATGGCGGATACGGACCTGCCTATGAGCTCCCGCAGGGCCTCCGCATATTCCCCGTCGGAACGCAGGCGCAGTTCCGGCTCCATGGCGAGCTGCCAGTAGCGGCGCATCGCCACCCCTGATCCCGGCCGAACCGTCATCGAGTGCGCCGGCGGAAGGTTCCTTATCCCCTCGTAGAGTGTCCTTTCGCCGAGGCTCCCGAGGCATCCCAACTGGCGCGCCAAGGACTCCTCATCGATGCGCCGGGGAACGCCGGGGACCGCGAGCACCGCCTTGATCTCGCTCGAGAACACGAATTGCCGCGGCCCATGGTGATAGATGAATTCCCGGGAGCCGAAAGCGTCGCGGGCGCAGAACAGCTCCCGGCGGCGATGGTCCCAGAGGGCGAAGGTGAACTCGCCTACGAGCCGCACGGGGCACTCCCCTTCCCATTTCCCGTAGGCCCGCAGGACGAGCTCGGCGTCAGGCCGCGAGCGCTCGTTCGGCGGAACGGAGAGCGCCTCCCAAAGGTCCTCGCGGTTGTCGATCCTGCCGTCGAATGAAATGACCTGGGCCCCCTCGGGGCCTGCCAGGGGCTGCCTCTCCCCGACCGACTCCGGTGCTATCTGAAGGAGCACGTGGCCGAGGGCCACTGGGCCCGCGGCCCATGTTCCCGAGCCGTCCGGGCCCCGGTGCGCGATCCGGGACACCATCGCCTGGACGATCCGCTCGTCGGCGGGCGAGTCGTCAAGCTGCACAATGCCGGCAATGGCGCTCACGGATGCGGAGCGATCCTCACTTCGAACCGGACACCGTGTCAGCGGTCACTTGGAGGTTACGCGGGCTTGCTCATCCCCGACCACAAGAAGTTCGGCATCCGCCAGCTGCAGGAGGAACGCCAGCACCTGCTCCTCGCACTTGCTCCGTTCGACCTCGAATTCCCCGAGGAGGCTCTCGCAGACGTCGGAGACGCGGATGGGTTGGGCGATAAGTTCCCAAACGCGGCTCCCCACCGGATCCATGCCGTAATAGGCGCCGTTTCTGATGCTCATCAAGGCCATGCGGTCCTCGATCCTGCTGCCGACAACCTCGGGGGTCCTGGCCACAAGCGATTGGAGGGTTATGTTGGGTCTGCTCATTTTAATTCGTCAAAGGCACGAGCCGTCGGGGCCAAGGTACCCGAAGCGGCGCATGACCTCGCCATGGCAGTCAACGATGCGTGCGACCTGGCCGGGTGACAAGACTTCCCGCCAGGACCCTGCGCGGCCGCTTCGGAAGAAGAGTTTGTCGGACCGGTTCGCCTCGTCAAAGCCCTTTGCCTTCTCCTGCTTCTGCAGCTGTTCGAAGCTCGAGTGCTCCAGCGCAAGGGCCACTCGCTCTGTTTCGTCGGGCAGGCCGGCGAACCGGCAGGCCGCGGTGAAGACCTCCTGGGTCCGGGCCAGCATGTCCTCGTAGCGGATGACGTGCACGCGAAGCCCAGGCGCGTCCACCCAGCTCCGCACGTGCCAGCTCCAGTCGCCGAGCGGCTGGGCGAGCTGGGGACGCAGCCCGCCGCTCGCCGCGAGGTGCGCCTTTCGATTGTTCATCTGCTTTATTGCCTCGTCGACATCCTTGCCGATGTGGGCGCTGAACGAAACCGCCACATCGAGCGGGTTGCGGATGAAGTAGAGCGCCGCGCGTGTGGCGCCGAGCGAGAACATGGGCTCCCCGCTCACCGGATGGGTGAACGCCTCATGGGCCTTGTAGAATACGTTCTCTCCCCGCGCCAGGACCTCCTGGACGTGGGGCCGGAGCCGGTTCACGGCCTCAAGCGGCAGATCGGAGGTTTCCCAACCCAGCGCCTCATCGAAATGCTGCCTGGATGAGAAGTTGACGAAGTTGAGGGCGTTTATGTCGGCGGGATCTCGCTTGTTCGCGATCAGGTTCGTTAGGAACGCCCTGAACCAGGTGTTCCCAGACTTCGGGAAGCTGGCGAGCCAGACGATCCCGCTCATAGTCCGATTTCCGCGGCGACGCGGTCCGCCATCGAGTCCTGTTCCCCATCCAGCGGCCGCGAAACCCGGGTCACCTTCACAGACTTCGCCAGGCGGCTAACGGACTCGAAGCAGGACGCCGCGATCCCCAGGCCCGGCAGGAACTGCGCGCGGTAGGTATTCCGCAGCAGCGGCGGCACCCTGTCGATGCCGGACAGGCGGTCGACCTCGATCTCGCTCTTTCTCGAGGGCCGCAGGAAAACGATGTGGTCCAGGGGAAGGGGCTCGGGGTGGAACCTGTCCCAGAACGGCACCGCCCGCTTCTCGACCTGCGGCCGGAGACGGGCCGGCTCGTCGGCGGTGGATCCGAGCCGTGCGACCGCATCCGGCCAGAGCTTGAACTGCGGCAGGCCGGGCATCACCCATGGCGCGCCGTCCGGCGCGAAGCGGACCACGCTGATGTCGTCGGCCAGGACCCGAAAACCCCGACGGTGAAAACTCGCGGCAAGCGTGGACTTTCCCGCGCCCGACGCTCCCATGAAGACCGCCGCACCCCGGGGCGTCGCGACGGCACTAGCGTGCAGAGGAAGCAGGCCGCGCTGGAGCAGGAGGGCGCCCATCGGCGAGCACAGCAGGAAGAGCCTGAGGTCGCTCTCGGTGGCTCCGGCCTCGGGCTGGACAATGATCTCGCGGCCGTCGACCGCGAGGTACCGAGCGATCTTGTCCAGCCATGCCAGAAGCCGCCCCGGCGCGGCCTGGAACCGTGCGCCCCTGTGGCGGCAGTCGGCCAGTTCGGCGGGCACCTCGCCCAGGCGAAAGACTGCGTCCACCGCGGCGCCCGGCAGTGCCGGCTGAAGCTCTGGAAAGGGTATCCAGGTCTCGACGGTGAGACCATAAACCGTGTAACGGTTTGAAGGGGGATCGGAAGGCATTGGGTCGCGGGCGACAGGCCGGGCTAGTCGCCAAAAGTGGCAATAACTTGATGCCCACATGCTTCGGCCTGTCCAGTAAGAATTCGGTCCCCCACCCTTAGCCATGCATGTGCCGACAAGCTCGCCTTCTCGTTGGTGCGAAGCCCCAGATAGAGCGTGCTCGTGAGCTTCCGCCTGCGCAGCATCCATTTGGCGGCCATGGCCTGAGGGAGGCAGACAAAACCGAGCTCGGCGCGCCTGGAAACCGCAAGCACGGCCCACGAAACCCGGCCGACTACGAGCCTATCGGAATCGGCCAATGTCGCAGGGCCCTCAGCCATCTGGCGGCCCAGGTGCGGCGCGATCCATCGGAACGGCACCGTGAGGAGGAGGAGACGGGCCCAGCAAAGCCAGGCGAACGCCTCGAGGAGAATCAGGCGCTCCGCCCAGGTGCGGCGGAGAAATCGTCGAATCAGGTCCATTGCGGGGCTATGCTCCGGGGAGTCTCCTCATCCGTGATGGCCGCTCCGGCCCGCGATCCTGCGGTACAGCCAGAGCGCGGGCGCCGCCGCGTAGTGGAGGCCGAAAAGGCTGTCCGGCAGCGGCAGGATCCGCCAGTTCCTCGCGTACATGAAGCGGCCCTGCAGGATCTCCCTTCTCGCCCGCCAGCCCGACTCTAGGAGAATGGCGTAGCCAACGGGCTCTGGCGGTTCGGATCCCGGTCGAACCCTCCTTGAAACCTGCCGCTTTGCATGGGCTACAAGCCAGCCGAGAACCCTCTGCTCGCCGGGCAAAGGGACAAGGGCACCCGGCAGCGGAACTCCAAGGAGCTCGCAGGCAAGCGCCGCTCCCTGGAGCAGCGAGCGCTCCGCGCCCAGCTTCCGGGCGTCCGACCGAACGGTGGGCCAGTCGATGCGCCTGTCCAGTAGCAGCAGCGCCACGTCGACCAGCCAGAAGACGCGGAACCACCCGTGACGCGCGCCGTGGACAAAGAGGTACAGTGCATTTTCCTCGATCGAGAGGGTTTCGACCCCCCTGCCAGCAACCTCCTTCCTCTTACGCTCCCCACGCCAATCGCCGGCGCTGCCGAACAACCGCCACTTGACCTCGAGGCGGATTCCATTGGCCGGTCCGAGATACTTGTTCTCCCTGTGAAAGCGCAGGTGCGCCTCCTGCTGGCGGGGCGTCAGCTCAAAGTCGGGCTCCACCCGGACATATCCGCAGGCACGAAGGATCGCGTCTGTCCGCAGAACCTCTGACGGACCGACAATCAGGTCGAGGTCTCCCGAGTGCCGATGGCCCAGGTCGCCGTAGAGTTCGAGGGAAAGGAGCGGGCCCTTCAGGCTCGCGACCCCTATGCCGCCGTCCTCGAGCACCCTCACGATGCGCGCCAGCTCAGTCGCCCGCGTGAGGGACCGTCGCATCGCGCGCCCGGCCGCCCGGCCCAGTTCGGACCTGGTCGGCTCCGGGAGCGCCTCCCTGGCCCGCGGGGGCAGTCGGTGGTGAAGGAACGCGCCGACGCGGTGGCGCTTAAAACAGGCTGCAAACCGGGTCCAGTCCATGCCCCGGCACAGCTCCCCAACTTCCGCGGGATCGCCGGTGTGCAGAGCGCAGCGCAGGAGGGTGAGAAGAAGGCGAAGCTCGGAAGAAAAGTCCGTCGGGACCCGGAGGGGTGACCCCGTCGCAGCCAACGGAGTTCTGGCTTCGGCCGTGGAGTTCATGCCCGGGCCGCCCCCCCGTCCGCCACCATCTGCGTGAAGATCCCGGATTCGCGCCCGCTAAGCTCACCCCAGCTGCCCACCTCCGCGACGCTCCCCTCCCTTAGGACGATTATCCTGGTAGCGATCCGCACGGTGGACATCCGGTGCGCGATTATGACGATGGCCATCTCGTCCTGAAGCAGGCCGAGGGCGTGCTGGATGAGGCGCTCGTTCTCGTTGTCTAACGCGCTCGTGGCCTCGTCAAGGACGAGCAGCGACGGCCGGCGCAGGAGCGCTCGGGCGAGGGCCAGCCTTTGGCGCTCGCCGCCCGAGATGCGCATGCCCCGGTCGCCGACCACCGTTTCCAGGCCCTTGGGAATCCGGTCCACGAGTTCCTCCGCGGCCGCCCCGCGCAGGGCGGCGCGGATCTCCTGCTCGGAGGCGCCCGGGCGGGCCATCAGCAGGTTTGACCGGATCGTGTCGTGGAAGAGGAATGTCTCCTGGGGAACGTATCCGATCGCCTGGCGCCACGCATGGACGCGCTCCCCGGAGAGCGGCTCGCCATCCACGAGGATCCGGCCGGACGAGGGGCGCAGGAGCCCGAGGAGGAGGTCCGCGAGCGTGCTCTTGCCGGCCCCGGAGTTACCGCAGACCGCGGTTATCCCGCGCGCAGGCAGGACAAGGTCCACGTTTGAAAGCGCTGCGCCCTTGGCGCCACCCGAGTACGAGAACGAGACCGATTCGAAACGCACCTCCTTGCCGAAGGCCATGCGCGTCATCGAGCCCGAAGGCTCGCTCTCCCTTGCCTCCAGGAAGCGGTGGCGAAGGTGCTCGGCCGCCTCGAAGGACGGCAGGGCCTGCATCACCCGCTGCCAGCTGGCCTGGACTGCGACAATCCGCGGGACCATTCGGGTGAAAATATACGCCAGCATAAGGAGCCGAGCTGGCTCGACCCCTGCCAGGGCGACCGCGCAATAGACGAACGCGCTTAGGGCCACAGCCGCGCCCAGCTCTACGGCCACGCGGGCCCGCGCTTGAACCCGCATCGTCTTCACCCACTCCGAGGCGATCACGCGGACGATCCTCCTGAACAGGGAAAGGTGATGGGCCTCCCAGCCGTGGCTCTTGGCAATCTTCATTCCCCCCAGGTGCTCGGACACGGCGGCTGCCATCTCGGAGCGCTTCTGCTGGATGACCTTGCCCATGGCGTGGACCCGCCGCCCGAGCGGCCGCAGCGCTAGGGCGACGCACGCACCGAAGCCGAGCGCCAGTGCGCTCAGCCCGGGCGAAAGGCCTACGGCGACGGCCATCTGCACGAGTGCCACGCCCGCCATCCCCATGAGCGCAAGGACCTGCTGAGTGCCCATGCCGACGCGGTGGAGCTCCTCCGTGAACACCTGCACCATGTCCGAGGAGCGCTGCCGCGTGAAGAAGAGCCAGTCCGCCCCTACCATCGAATCGTAGAGGCGCTCCCTGAGGGAGCAGGTGAACTCGGCCTCGATCCGCGTGTTCATGACGTCGAGCGTGACCCTCATCCACGCCTGCGCCGACATGGCGACCACGAAGGCGCCGAGCGCCCAGGGAAGCGTCAGTGGGATATGCCCCATCCTAAACAGGGACGCCGCCATCCTCCCCACCCCCCCGAGGCCCGACGGTGTGCCGAGCCCCACCAGGGGCAGCATCACCGGCAGGATGAGAAGCGCGCCGCCCTCGAGGAGCCCGACCGCGACCATCAGGCCAAGCGAGTACCAGAGGCGGCTGCCCGCCTGTCCGATAAGGCATCGCAGGTACTCGCGCAGGGTGGGTTCCGTTCGGTGCATCCTTGTTCCCAACGACAATTTCAGCTTAGGTCACCGGGCGCCATGAATATTTCCAAGAGGCCCCTCCTTGCCCGCATGGGCCTCGTCGCCCAGACGACGCGCTGGCGCCCGACACTCGCCGCCTGGTCGGTCGCGGTGCTGCTCCTGGCCCTCGCGGGAGTGGGATGCGTCCGCTTTGCCTTCCCGTTCCTCGCGGTGACGGACCGGGTCGAGACAAGGGTCCTGGTCGTGGAGGGCTGGCTCCCGGACCTGATGCCGATCGACCCCGTCCTCTCGGAGTTTCGCGACGGCCGCTACGACCTGCTGGTGGTCACCGGCGGCCCCACCCCGAGGCGCGAGCTCCTGGGGGATTTCGGGACCTACGCCGAACTCACCCGGACGATCCTCGTGAGGAAGGGCCTCGACCCGGAGGTCGTCGTCGCGGTGCCGAGCATCGGGGTCGCCAAGGACCGCACGTACGCCACGGCGGTGGCCCTTCGCCGCTGGATCGAGGAGAAGAGGCCCGAAGTCAGGGCCGTGAACCTCCTCACCCTCGGCGCCCACGCGCGCCGAAGCCGGCTGATGTTCCAGGAGGCCCTCGGCGACCGCGTGAAGGTGGGCGTCATTTCCACGGGGGACCTCCGCTACAGCGGGGGCCGCTGGTGGAAGTCGAGCAGCGGCGTGCGCGAGGTGCTCGGGGAATCCCTGGCGTACTGCTACGCGCGCCTGGTCTTCAGGCCGTAGGCCGCGCCCTGCACCGGCCCGGGCCTCACCCCCGAAGGGGCGGCATGCGCTCGCGGTTTCGCCAGAGAAGCGGGAATAGCGCCCAGGCCTTCCAATAGCGCCCCGCGAAGCGCCGGGGCGAGGACAGCACCCGGACAAGCCAGGCTATCATGAACGTGTCGGCCCAGGCCGGTATCCTGGCCTGGCCCCCGTTCAGGAATGCGATGGCGGCCCCGAGGCAGAGGACGCCGGGACGATAGGAGAGGCGCTGGACGAGGAAATGGCCCAGGCGCTCCTGGACCCCGCCGCCGATCGCGAGCATCACCACCCTGGGCTTCCGGGATTCGATGATTGCCAGGAGTTCCGGGTCGGCGAGCGCTCCGCCGCCATAGAACTGGGCGACGTAGAAATCCCCGGGCGAGCTTCGAAAACCCCGGGATTGCAGCCATCCCGCATTGCGGCGGGCTTCCTCCCCGGAGGGCATCACCCAGAACACCGCGCCCGGCGCCTTGAGTTCCTCCTGCCGGAGGAATTCCCTCAGGAACATGAGGCCGGAGATCCGCGAAAGCTTCACCCCGGAGAAAAGCCGCCAGAAGAGGACGAGGGCGCTCGAGTCGACCAGCACGAGGTCTGCCGAGGAGACAGCGTCCCGGTAGGCCTGCGAATTCACCAGGTCGACCGCCAGGCCCGGCCCGGACGGGGCGACGACCAGTCCTCCCTCCATCGCCTGCCTCACCGAAACGTCGATCGAATCAGAGAAGAATGCGATCCCGAGGACCTGGCACGTCCTCCCGCGCGCGGGCTCCCTTCCTTCCCTGGCGACTGGATGAAACTCGGCGCTCATGGCCTAGCGGGCGCCGCCTGGGGGTGACGCCGGCGGCCGCGAGAAAAGATAGTCGGCCTGGACCAGCTGGCCCCGGTGGTAACTCGGGTTGAAGCGGGCCGATTCCGAGAAGCCCTGCCCCCCAAGGAATCCCACGACCTCCGAGCGCAGGGCCTGGCCGTCGTAAAGCTCGACTTCCGAGCATTCGGCATAGACATGGGAGCATGTCTTCAGGGTGCCCACGGCGCCGCGCAGCACGCTCAGCTCGAATCCCTGCACGTCCAGCTTAAGAAGCTGCCGCGAGCGCCCCTGCCAGTATTCCGCCATCTCGTCCAGCCGCCGCACCGGCACCTCGAGCGTTCCTATTTCCGCCGTGTTGGCGAAGAGCTCGATCTGGCGGCGGCCTATAGGCAGGAGGGACGAGCTGTCCGCGCTCCGGCTCAGGTGCAGCGTCGCCGTCCCGCTGGATTCGCCAAGGGCCGACTCGATCAGGCGAACGCTGCGCGCCTTTCCGTGGACCCTCCGGAAGGTCGCGGCCTCGGCCGGGATCGGCTCGAAGGCCACGATCGGCATGTCGGCATGTTCCAGGAGGCAGGCCAACGTGAACTGCCCCCGGTTCGCCCCGACGTCGATCACACCGTCCATCGTGAGGGACCGAAGGACCGCCGAATGTTCCACCGAGGGCGCCACCCCGAGCGCGAGCGCCGGCCAGCAGCGGGGATGGGAAAGCGCCAGGGCCAGCTTGCGCAGCCTGAGGCTCAGCAACCTAAGATCCATGGTGCATCGATGTTCACTTCTGTCCGACGGGAACGCAGAGGTGACCCGCGCTAACGATGGCGCGGCTCCTGCCCCCCAGGAGATGCGACCGAGGCAAGCGTCGGGTCCGGCGACAGGCCGAAAAGTTATTCTTCGCGCTCAATTTCGACGATCACAACGCGTTTCACTGGGGCATCAACCTAGTAACTGATTACGTGGCCCTCGGTGGCGACGTGTGCAATGGGGCGCCAATCCTCGTCGGGCAAAAAATAATCAGGTTCAGCAAACGGGCTTTGAGCTATCGAATGGGCAATGTCCGCCAGCTTTCGCCTCTTCTTACCCGACTGAGCAATAATGAACTCGCTAGCCCCCACCTCGAAGACAACGCGGAAACGTACGAGTTCACTCACCTGCAAGACGCTTTTCGAGAGCCTCCGCCGTTACGTACCGCCCAGCCTGAACGGACCGGATCTTCTTCGCAGTCGCACGCCGCCACTCGGGAGTACTATGGCGCAGACGAATGAGATAAGACTGCAACTCTTTCAATTCCCGAGGCTTAAGTCGTTTCATCTCGTGCTTGATGGCGAGCAGCGTCATGCGGCGAAAGATGCCAGAGTTGCTTCCGTCGTCAAGATGGCTCGTGCCGAACGAGTCCTTTCGTGGAATGCAGTCGCGCAGGAGGCCCTGGGCGGCCGCCGGCAGGGATCCATGCCCCTGTGCCGCCAGCGCCAGAGGAGTCCCGAGGGCTTTGGTGTCGAGCGGGATATGCCCTTTGTTCCCGGCGCCGCGACGACGCCAAATTTACTCGACAGCCGATAGGCCGGGACGAACATCCAACGATAGGCGCCGTCCCCTTGGGCGCGCCGCGACCCAGACCATTGCCCAGCACAAACGCACGAATGAAGGAGAAACTGATTCGCCTCTCTTGGGTCGCCGTGGCGATCGCCGCCCTGGCGGGCGGCGGCTACGTGCTGCGCCAGATGATGATCTCCGGACTCATCTACCACAGCTTCTGGCACTACCTCACCCGGGCGATCATCCTCCTCGGCGGGATGTTCGCGGTCATCCTGCTCGTCCAGTCGATGTCCACCCGCAACCCGACGGAGACGCTCGGGGTGGAGTCCCTGCCCGAGCCGGAGTTCAAGCTGTCCAACCTCTTCAAGCGGATCGTCGACATATCCCTTTCCATAGTCCTGCTGACACTCCTGTTTCCCGCGCTCGTCCTCATCTCGCTCGTCATCTTCATCTTCGAGGGACACCCGGTGTTCTACATCTCACAGAGGTACGTCTCCCTGGACCAGTGCGTCCTCATCCTGAAGTTCAGGACGATGGTGCGGGACGCGACGTCGCCCAAGTACCGCCTGCGCGAGAGGTTCATGAGGGACGGCTTCCTGGACATCCCGCTCGACTGCGAGGTCTATACGCCGATCGGCCGCTTCCTCGAGAGGACCCAGATCGTGGAGATACTGCAGCTCTTCAACGTGCTCCTGCACGGGATGAGCCTGATCGGGAACCGCCCTCTGCCGCGGGAGAACGTCCTTTTGCTCCAGCGGTTTGCCGGGTGGGAGCAGCGGTTCGGCAGCCCCGCCGGGCTCACCGGAATCTCGCAGGTCGTCGGGAAGCTGAACCAGAGCCCCGAGGGGCGCCTCGAGCTTGAGGGAAAGTACACCCATCTCTACAGGACGAAGGGGTGCAACGTGCTGTGGTGCGACCTTTACATCGTCTACCACACGGTCCGGCTCCTCCTCTTCAAGAAGGCGCTCCCGGTCGAGCAGGCGATGCAGAGGGTGGACGCCGCGTCGCGAAACTAGGGCCCCGGCGCCACCCGTGCCCCTGGTCACCCGCCACTACCCCGGACTGGCATGAGAGTCCTTGTCCTTGGCGCCTCCTCCGTCGTCGGAAAGGCCCTGGCGGAGGCATTTGCACCCGGCAACTCCCTGGTCCTCGCGGGAAGGGACCCCGGGAGGCTGGCCGCGGCCGAGGATGCCTGCCGCAGGGCGGGCGCCGTGGATGCGGCCCGGGTGTCGGCGGACCTCTCCTCAGGGGCGCGTCCGGTCATCGAGGCCGTCGGGGGACTGCAGATCGACCTGCTGATCGACGCGGCCTCCGCCGCGTCAGGGATGAGGGACACGGAGATCGAGCCCTCGCGGCTACCCGGGCTGGTCGCGGCCGACTTCCTTTCAAAGGTCGAGCTGTTGGAGCACCTGCTCGCGGCGCAGCGCGCCGCGCCGGCCGTCATCCTCGTCTCGTCCGTGCTGGCCGTGGTGCAGAGTCCGGGCCGCTCCGCCTACTCCTCGCTGAAGCGCCTGTCGGAACTCTACCTCCAGAGGGTCAGGGAGAGCCGCGCCGGCTTCCGCCTGCTCGTCGTGCGCGTCGGCACCGTGATCGACACGGAGAAGGGCTCGGACAAGGCGCGGAAGCTCGCCGGGGCGGTCTCAAGGGCATATGCGGGGGACCGGAAGGTCCTCCTGTTCGGGCTCGAGGGAAGGCTGTTCGTCGGCCTGTTCTATCTCCAGCCCCTGGTGTTCCGCGCCGTGGCCCACCTCCAGAGAACGCTGCGGGGAGTTCGCGCGGGCCGACGGTAAGTCACACCGCACCGGCGCGCGGCGATCAACCCTTTGCCCGGTAGGTCTCCCTGAGCCCCGCAGCGGTCTCCCGGATCCCGTCGGCGATCGAATACGGCGGAGGACCCAGGAGCTTGAGGATGGGCTCCATCGGCACGGGATTGCTCGTGGTCATGTTGCTCAGCCTCGAGGCATATATCGGAAAGCGGACGCCGCACGCGCCGAGGACGTCGCCGCAGAGGGACAGCGCGCGTATGAGGGCCAGGGGCAGGGTCCTCACGTCGCGCCCCGTGAGCTCCCTCGCGAATCCGTTCACCCAGTCGAGTTGCCTGGAATTGTCGTCGCCCACGTAGAAGACCCGGCCCTCGATCGCGCCGGGATCCGCGCGCAGGAGCTGCTCAATCTGCCAGGCGACGTTCTTCACGTAGCCGTAGCCCCTGACGACGGGGTCGTTCGACGGATGGAAGTACAGCCCCTTGTAGATGAGCCTCCACACCCCGTCCTCAAGCGCCGCGTTGTGCAGGCCCCAGACGTTGGTCGGGCGGATGATGCACCAGGTGCAGCCCAAGTTCGCGGAGCGGGTGGTTTCCTCGGCCATCACCTTGCTCTCGCCGTAGTGCAGGTAGGGCGCGAAGTCCCGGTCGTTTGCCGGGGGTGGGCTGCCCGGCCTGCGCACATGCTGGCTCGAGGCCACGATGACGCGCTCGGTGGCCGGGCTCAGCGCCACCGCCTCCATCAGGTTCGCGACGCCCCGCGTGTTGGTCGGGTAGTCCGCGACGGACTTCCCGTCCATGTTGATCTCCGCCGCCAGGTTGACGACATGGGTGGGCTTGAACCCGGCGAAGATCCCAAGGAGCGCCGCACGGTCCAGAATGGAGCCCGGCGTCCATTGCCTCCGCTGATCGGGCGCCTGCGGCTCCTGGATGTCGAGGTTGGCGACCTCAATGCCCTCCCCTGAAAGGCGCCCGACCAGGTACCTTCCGATGAACCCGCTGCCGCCTGTGACCAGTACCCTCATGCGGGTACCCGCTCCCGGCTCGTCGGGGCTCCCCCAATGAGCTCCCTGTAGGTGTCCACCAGGAGATTCTTCGCCACCTCGGAGCGGTAGCGGCTGCGTACGAGCGCCCTTCCCCGCTCGCCGCTATTTTCGGCCGCATACTCGCGGAGATGCCGGCTATTTGACCTCGGCATCGACTCGGTTGAAGAATGCGGCGCCCTCTGGGAACGCCTTGATCCGCCTGGCCGGGACCCCCCCGTAGAGGCAGCCCGGCTCCTCGAGCCTCCCGGTGACCACGGAACCCGCCGCGACGGCGCATCTCTCGGGGACATGGGCCCCCGGAAGGAGGACCGAGTTCGTTCCCACGAACGAACGGTCGCCCACGGAGATGGGCGCGATCACTTGGCGGTTAGCGGCAAGGTCGATCGAATGGGTGAAGAAGGTGGAGCGCACTCCCGCCACGATCGCCATCTGGCCGACCTCGATATCCGCGTGCACATCCATGTAATGGCGATTCGTGACAACGCCGCCGCTGCGGATCACGAGTGTCGCCGACTTGTACCTCCCGTTGTCGTCCGTGCCGGTCAGGACTGACATTCCCGAAACCGAGTTCAGATTGCCGAGGACCGCCCCGCTCTCCAGCCTCACCTCGCGGACATGCCGCACCACGTTCAGGGAGCCGATCCAGGCGCCCGGTCCCAGCTCAAGCAGCTGCGTGTCGATGTAGGAGAACCCGACATGGGCCCCCTCGCCAAATCTCGCGCCGCAGAGGGTGCGAAGCAGAATTTTGCGAATCACCCACGGGGAGATCGCCGCAATTGCGAGGAGGCATTTCCGGAACATTCGTTATTCGGATCTTTGTGGCAAAGGCGTGATGCCCGGAAGCAAAGCAACCCCGCAGCCCGGGTATACGCAAACAACAAAATTCCGGCGCGGGCCCTGTCTCAATCCACCTTCCCGAGGTTTCCGCGCGCGACCCGGTGCACACCCCCGAACACGATCCCGGCCGCCCCGATCACCCAGGCCGCGTAGATGTACCTGTCCGCGGTCCGGATGGCGTACTGCGAGGCCTGGACGAATCCGTTGATCACCAGGAGGCCCACGATCAGGCTGCACACGATCCAGACCTTCCCGGGCACGCGCGGCTGCGCCAGGAACCCGGTCGTCACGATCGCCGCCAGTATGGGTATCGCAAAGAACGCCCAAGGCGAGAAGACGAGCAGCTCCGCGAACGCCGAATAGGGCGTGTAGGGGTTAACCCGGGGGTCCTTGTTCAGGTAGTTGACCGCGAAGCCGTCCAACGCGCTCGGCAGGGGGCTGAACGAGGTCCGTATGTAGCCGGGCGCGAGGGCGACGGAGTCCCGGCCCGAGACCTCCGTCCGGGAGACGACCTCGCAGAACACGCCAAATCCCTGCCCGGTGTTCTGCAGCATCAGGATCGCGACGTCGTTCCAGCCGTTGGATTTGAAGGATCCGCGCGTCTGCCCGGTCACGACGTCGGCGAGGACCTTGAGCCCCGTGTTGGGCTCCTCGCGCAGCCGAAGGGGGAGCCACGCGCAGACGGCGATGCCCACGACAACCGGAAGCACGGCCAGGCGCCGGTATCTCCGGAACCGGTACAGCACCGCCACCCCGGCGGCAAGCGCCAGCACGGACAGGCCCCGCGACGCATAGGTAAGGAAGGGCACGGCGCTCAGGATCCAGGCGAATAGCAGTGTCACCGGGTTGCCCCGCATGCACAGCAGCAGCGCCGCGAGGCACCCCGTCGTGAGAAAGGTCGGAAGGAACCACCTGACACTCTGGGTCGACTCGACCACCATGCCGTTCAGCTCGAACCGCCCGCCCTCCGACAAGATGAGGCAGTCCCAGCCCACCGTTCCGTAGTACGTGACGAAGGCGGCGATCGCGGCGGCCAGCAGCAGCACCGACCAGAGGTCGACGACCATCTTGCGCGGCACCTTGAACATCTCCGCCGAGAGGGCCGCGGACCCGGCCCTGCGGCCCACCCTCCAGACGAGCGCGCATTCCATCGACAGGAACACGAGTAGCGCCATCGCGCACCACCACAGCATCGCCCTGGGATAGAGCGCGTAGTTCCTTGCGTACCCTCCTCCCCCGATCCCGAGATAGGTCGTGTACCTGGGGTCGTTGATCGGCGGCAGGAGGCTCGCGCACCACGCGATCGCGCTCCCGATGAGGTACAGGAAGATCGTCAGGGCCACATACGCCGCGATCGGTCCGTAGTCCCGCTTCCATTTCCGGTGCAGTCCCCACCACCAGGCCAAGCCGAAGGCGAGCGCCACGACGCCGATTCCCAGGGCCTCAAGGATGTACGCCACCTCGACGCTCATGGGGCCGATTCAGGCAGACCCAGGGGCGTTCCCGCACCCGTTTCGTTTTGGACGACCCCAGGCGTCCAGCCCGGGTCCCAGGAGTTGTGGACTGTGGTCACGGGTGCGGGCATCGGCGCGGTCCGGGGCGCCCTCTTCACTTGGCCGAGTTGCGCAGCGCGCCGCACCGCCTTGCCAGGACAAACAAGGGGATGACGCCCAGCGCCCAGATCGCCATTCCGAATCCCCCGATGGCGGTGGAGGCCCCGCCGCGGGCGCACACCGCGATGATGGGTCCGGTGATGAGCGCCTGCACCATGGCGACCTTCCGGATGGCCCCCAGGTCCGCGATCGTCTGATGGAGCACGAGCAGGTAGTCTAGGGCGCATCGTGAGCTGAGGTAGAGGAGCAGGGCCGCCGCGTCGGTGATTCCATAGGCTATCACCCCGCTGACCCTCAGGAAGAGGGCCATTTGCGTCCAGAGCAATCCAAGGCCGAACGTCACCGCCGCGCTGGCGCCGATGCCGGAGGCGATCACCCGGGAGGCCTCGCCGAGGGTGACATGGCGCACCCCGGCTGTGCTCTTCGCGGCTATGCCCCCCTGGATGTACTGGAGCAGCTGCATGTAGCAGACGTGCCAACCCAGACCGAGCTTCATCATCAGGCTGTACTTCGCGATCTGGTCGCTCGGGCAGAACTCGGGTATCAGGATGCCGTCGATCTGGACGTAGCACACGGTGAAGAAGGCGAAACCGAGGCTGTTGCGGATGTCCTTCGCGTTCTTTGCGAGCCATTCTCGCGTCCCCTCGAAGCCAACCGAGGCGTCGGTGCGCCAGAGGCCGGTGGCGCACAGCATGGCCAGTGTCTGGCCGGCCATGGCCGTCAGGACGGCGCCAATTATGGTCCAGTTGCTTCCGAAGACACGCGCCCCGAAGCTGAGCACGATCGCGACCACGATCCACGAAACGGCGAGCACCACTTGGAGCCGCAGGACATGCCCGAGGCATATGACCATCCGCGTCCGGGCGTTGAGCAGCCCCATGGAGCATCCAAAGAAGCTCGTGATGACGAGGCCCAGCGCCAGGTTCGCGTTGGTAAGGCCGTGCCACGGCTTCCACAGGTGATAGACGAAGAAGCCGAACCCCAGGGCGGCGCCCAGGCCGGCCAGCCCCACCCGCAGGAGCAACGTGTCAAAGAGCCGCTGCGTGCGCTCGATCTGGACCCGGTCCCCGCCGCATTGGACGATCCGCTGCGCGTAGACGTATCCAATCCCAAAATCCAAGAGGAAGTACCACGCGAGCAGGCCCGACAGGCTGGCATAGTACGCGTATTGGCTTGTGCCGAAATCCGCGATCACCGCGCGGATGCACTGGACCTGGCCGACGAAGGTCGCGGCCCGGGCCGCCAGCGAGAAGAATATCCAACGGGCTTTAATGGGCGTAGCTCCTGTCGTTCAGGCCCCGCCCCCTGCGCGCGGGATCCGCCCCGTGCATCCGAGGCCAGACCACGGACGCGCGGGTTCCCCTCCGGAGAAATGCCAAGCGCGGGCCACTGCGCGCTCCCCGCTCAAGACTGAGGGTCCCTCGGCATCGATCGGGCTGGAAGGTGGCGCATGGGATTCGCGAGACTGGCGGTTCATGGAAGTTGGGTTCAAGGAAATTTGGGACCGAGCGCACGGCGCTGCGGGCCGTGCCCAAGAAAACTTGCCACTCAACTATGCGCGGTATCAACTCCCCGGCGCCTTCTTGCTGGCAGGAAGGCCCGGCGTACCGAAAACCTGCGGCACCACGAAGATCTCTTGCACATGATTCCCCCCGAACACGAGTCAAACCCCAATGCGACGGCTGGGCATCCGACCGAGGCCCAAAACGGCGAGGACGATGTCCTGGACTTCGCGGACCTATTCCGCAGGCTGCTGCGCGGGATCCCGCAGACGCTTGGGCTGGCGCTCCTTGGCCTTGCGGCGGGGGCGTTGATTAGCCTGGCATTGAGCCGTTCCCTGCCGGTCTCCACCTCGGCCCGCATGGTCTTTTCCTTCACCGGCATCGAAAAGGGACAGTATCCCGACAAGTCCAAGTTCCAATCGGACGACCTCAGGGCCCCGGGCCTGATCGCGGAGGCTCTTAGTCGCCAGAAGCTGGATTCCTCCGAGGAATTCCAGAGCCGGATCAGGGGCGCGCTGACCATAGAGGGGCTCATTCCGCCCAACGTCGTCAGGGAGCGCGACCGGCTAAGGACGAATGGGCAGGCCTTGCCCCCCTACCTGCCCGATGAGTTCCTCGTCACGCTCACGCTGCCGAGGCAGTTCAACCTGACCGCCCGCCAGAGGAACCAGCTGATCGACGACATCGTCAGCGCCTACCGGGAGAAGTTCCTGCGTACCTATGGGAGGCTTCCCGTCGGCTTCGGGAATGCCTTTGATGCCCTTAAGGGCGCGGACTACTTCGAATACGAGCTGGTCCTAAATGCCGAGATACAACAGGTCATCAGCTACATCAAGGACGAGCTGGACAACGCGCGGTCGTTTCGCTCGCAGACCACCAACCTTTCCTTCGGAGACCTGCTCGACAAGGCCAGCCTCTTCGCGCAGATACGCCTGAACGAGACGTTGGGCCTCATCCGCCAGAACGGGATATCGAACAACCGCGCGCTGGCGCTGGTGAAGATGGACTATTACCTCCAGACGCTGGAGGACCAGGAGGCCAAGGCCCTGGAGGAGGAGAAGGTCGTGCAGGGGCTCCTCGCCAAGGCCCAGGAGCGTTCCGAGGGCTACGTCCTGGGTGTCAAATCCCAGGCCGTGCAGAACCGGCCCGAGACCCCGATTCTGGACCAGGGCCTGATAGACTCATTGCTTGCAAATGACGCCTACGGATTCCTGGTGAGGCAGGCGCTTAACACCGGATTGAACGTGAAGAAGATCCAGGCCGAGAAGGCGATGCTTGTGGAACGCCGCAAGATCATACAGGGCTTTTCCGATGGCCCGGCGGCCAGCAATGCCGCGGCGATAGCCGACGTGGAGAAGTCTCTCGCCAGGCTCAAGCTCGCGTATTCGGAGCTCATCGCCGACATCCGGAAGACAAGCGAGGACTTCGAGAGGCAGAGGTTTGCCGATGCCGTGGTCCTGAGCATGCAGGCCAGGACGGAAGGCATTTACAGGGCTCCCATGGTTGCAGCAGCCGTCGGGGGCCTGCTCGGCTTCCTCACGGGGGCCGGACTGAGCCTCATGGGCATCTTCGTCGCCAGGAAGGTCCGTTGACAGGCGCCGAAGGCGCGGCGTCCCGTCGCGAGCGCTCAGTCGATCTCCCACTCACCGGAGCCCAGGCGTGAGACGAAAGCCGGTCCTGAATCCAATCCCGAGTTCCCGTCAACGCTCGTCCTCCTAAGTATTCGAAATACGAGTGCCGAACCTTTCGTCGTACGGCAGTGCTAAAGCCCTCAATGAGTCGGACACTCGGATTCAAACCACAACCTGCGAATTTCAAGTGATTAATCATCAGCCTCTTCATAGCTTCGAGGACATCAGAGGAGGTTGATCGAATGCCAAGACATCTACACATCACTCAAACGCTGGATATCAAGCGCAGCGGCGGCCTTGCTGGAGTCGCCTCGCTGCATCGGGCAATGCTTGATTGTGGAATTGTGAGTTCCCTTGCCTATTCCGAGAGCGGCGCCGGCCTCCCAGACCCGCCATCCTCGTTAAAACTACGCGCTGTTTTCGGCAATCGCTTCTATTTCGGATGGGCGAGCGCGTCCCGGCTAGAGCGCGCAATCCGGGAAGCAGAGATAGTCCACATTCACGGATTGTATACCTATATGAATTTCCTGGCGGGCAAATACTGCCGAAAATACGGAAAGGTTCTGGTCTGCCATCCGCACGGCTCGCTCGGTCCCACCTATTTGAGGCGTGGGCGAATCAAAAAATCGATTGTGCTTTGGTTGTTTGAGAACCGAAACATCCAGTCACTTTCGGCGTGGCGCGCGCTGACAGCGGCGGAGTCAGATCAGATCCAAGCATTCAGACCAGGCACTGAGGTGATCGTAGTGCCCAATGGAGTCCCTATCCCTTCCGATGTCGGAAGGGTAGATGGCTCAATGGCTGGCCTTTCGGTCAAGGCTGATTCTCGGAAAAAGATATTTTTGTTCGTTTCGCGGATCGCATACATGAAGGGCCTGGACATTCTCCTCGACGCTTGGACGCAACTGGGGCCGCAATTGGCGGACGCCGAGCTTTGGATAGCCGGACCCGACTTCGATGGCACCGTGCAGCTCCTGCGACGCACGATTGACGAGCGCGGACTGGGCAATGTGACGCTGCTTGGGGCCGTCTCGGAGGAGCAGAAACATTGGCTCTTGAGGGCCGCCGATGTGTTCGTCCTCCCGTCCAGGGGGGAAGGGCAGAGCTCGGCCATTCTGGAGGCAATGGCCTTCGGGAAACCCGTTCTCATCACCGACACATGCTTCTTCCCGCTCGCGGCCGCTTCAAACGCGGGCCTCGAGAGCGGGCTGACTGTTGCCAAGATAGCCGACTCAATCGGACGCTTTTCCAGAATGCCCGACCCAACCCTTCGCTCGATGAGTGAAAACGCTCGTGCTCTGATATCCAGGCACTTTGATATCCGGCAGACTGTTCAGGAGCTAGACCGACAATGCAGCGAGATTAGACCACCCAGATCATGAAAATCACCGTTATCGGAGGTGCCGGCTTCATTGGCTCCAACCTGATTGGCCGTCTTTTGAAGTTAGGCGCCGGCCAGATCACCGCTTTTGACAATTTCTCGTCGGGAAAACTTTGGCACCTTGAGCCGCTGCTCGCCGATGAACGTCTGAAGTTGATCCGCGCCGATATCACAGAGCAGGACCAGCTCATGGAGGCCATGGCCGGAACGGACATTCTTTACCACCTTGCATCAAATCCCGACATTTCGCGTGCGGTTACAGAGCCAGCGGTTGATTTTGATAGGGGAACGTTGCTCACTCACCTGGTCTTTGAGGCTGCCAGGAAGGCCAAAGTGGGTTCGATTGTCTATGCAAGCGGCAGCGGGGTGTTCGGCGACGATGCCACCCGGGAATTCGATGAGGAGAGTTTTTCGCCGCGACCGACCTCGACGTATGCCGCGAGCAAGATAGCGGGCGAAGCACTGCTGAGCGCATATTGCAGCATGTTCGGCATCAACGGCCTCACATACCGCTTTGCAAACGTGGTGGGGCCCAACCAGACTCACGGCGTTGGTTTCGATTTCATCCGCAAGCTGCGCCTTGACCCGACTCGGTTGAACGTCCTTGGCAATGGGCTGCAGTCAAAGTCCTACATTCATGTCGACGACGTCGTCGACGGCCTCGTCCTATTTCTGGCCAAGGGCTTCACGGGTTACGATTATTTCAACCTCTGCACGGGGGACTACATCACCGTAAAGCAGATAGCAGCGTCTGTGATCAGCGAAATGGGTCTAACGGATGTGGCCGTTCAATATGGCGTCACTCCAAAGGGATGGTCAGGAGACGTGCCGATAATCCGCTTCTCATCGGAAAAGGCCCGCAGAGCCGGCTGGACGAATCGAAGCTCATCATCGGAAGCCATGCGTCTCTCCATTCGCGGCATGCTTTCGAATATTGCAGCCCGCAAACTCGAGATCTGAGCCCTTCGCACGCCTCCCGGGAGCTGGCCTCAGCCCGCCGTTAGGAACGTCAGAGGGAGGGAGGGTGGATGCGGTCCCGTTGGATCAGTTTGGCAGCGCTTATTCCGAGGGAGACCGGGTCACAGCTTCACCACCAGGCACTGCGACCCCGCCATCTCGATTATGGGCTCGGGTTTTTCACGAAAGAAATCATCAAACGCCCTTCTGACTCCCGGCGTGCTCATATAGTCGTGGGAGAGTATCACGCCTCCCCGAGACATCCTCGGGTAGAAGAATTCGAGGCAGGCCAGCGTCGACTCGTGCAAGTCGACATCCAGATTGACGAAGGAGAACCGAATGTCGGTTATCGGTCCCGCCGTTGAAGGGAATAGGCCCTTGTAAAGATGGAGATTGGCATACTTGGACAAGAAGAGGCGAACCTCCTCGAACGATGACTTGAACTGGCCCTCCCGGAATTCTTCAGGGTTATCCGTTTGGGTCAAAGATGGAAGACCCTCGAAGGTATCGAAAACGTGCAAGACGCGGTTTCCCTTGGCCTCGCAGATTATCTTGGCTGACCCGCCCCGAAACGTCCCGACCTCTGCCAGGTCTCCCGGCACCTTCGAGGTTCGTTCAACTGCCATGTAAACTTGGTAGGCCTCGCAATCTCCCAGAATCATTGTTGTCTCTCTGTGGATGCTCCGGACAAGGTCGATCACCTTTGATCGCTTGGGGTCATCATAGAAGATGACGTCGCAGTGACCCGCACTCGCTACAAAACTGCTGCCTCTTATCAGGAGCGGCCCGATAATCTTGGTTCGTGCGAGCAATCCGAGGCAGTCTTTTAGAAATCTCTTCATCTAGAATTGTTGCTGCGCCGTTTCATGAATTCCGATCCCAGATCCACAAAGCCATATTCCCTTCCAAGATCGCTGATCCAATAGATACCATAGCCGTAGGACAACAGCTCCTGCGCGCTCTGGCGTGTCATCGACTTGGTGATCCCATAGACCCCGTGGTGAAACTCGATCATGATGAAGAGCGGCCGGACCTTGTCCCGAACCAGGCTTCTGACGACCTCGTACTCGAATCCCTCGATATCAAACTTCGCCAGGTCGATCCTGTCGTGGCCCAACTGCCGCATGATCGTCGACACCGCGCTGACGGGGCAGCTCACCGTCCGGAGCGTCGCGGAGGCCGACTCGGGCCTTTGGCTGAATGAGACCGATGCGTCGTCATCCGGGTAGTGGAAGTCGACCGTTCCATCGGTGGCGGCAACGCCGAGCTTGTGGAATTTGAACCTCGCCGGCAATTGCTGGCGCTCGATCCATTGCGTCGAAAACGGGGTGGGATCAAAGGCGTTGATCTCGCAGCCCACCAGCTCGATCAGGGCCAGGTCGAACGTGACATCCTGGCCGACGCCGAAGGAATACACGATTGAGGCGGGACTCAGCGCCTCCAGGTGCACCGCCCTGCCCCCATAGGCGCTGCCCAGGAACTGGGAGTCGAGCTTGACCGTCGGGTCCTGGAACCTTCGCCCGAGGAAGCGGCTCGCGGTGCGCCTCAACCATGGAGATGAGCGGTAGAGATTCCTTGCACGCTCCCAAGCACCGGTGGGAATGACCCTCTCGACGAAGGCCGCGAACCCGCGGCTCAGCGTCTCCATGGTGACAGACCAGCCCCCGTAGGTGCTGCCCTTGGAGCTGGAATCAGGTTTCATTTCGAGGTTTTGAACTCATGTCACGGAAAGCGCCCGGACGGACGCCTGGCATGGGGAAGCGAGCGATGGATCTTCCTCGCGCGCCGCCACATCACAGTTGGTATTGTTCATCCGAGCAAGGTGTCGAGTCCATAGTAGGGCGGCCGCCGCCATTGGCCGGACATGGACGCATTGGGGCTAGGTCCGCGGCATCGGGGAAACCGCTTGGGGTATAGGCGGTCACCCGGACGGGGCCCTTCCTATGGATTGTGGATTCCCTCCCGTGGGCGGGCCAAGGCGCCCGATCAGGAGGGCAGTCAGCGTCCAGAGGAAGACCTGCTGGTCCAGATAGACGTTGATCGAATTCGAGGTCAGCTGGGTGAGGAGGAAGGCGAGCAAACCCAGCGCGGCGGCGGCCGCGACCGGATCCGCGCGGAGGCGATGCCGCCACCTGAACGCGTACCCGAGCGGAAGCACGAGGAGCGCAAGGAGCGCGGCCCCGGCGGGCACGCCCTGCTCCACCGCGGCCTGGAGCACCGCGTCGTGCACGAACTCGGGCCCAAAGGGGTCGGTGGGGTGGACAAAGGGGATGCTTGAGACCCGCGAGGCCCCGGGACCCTGCCCGAGGAGAGGATACGCAGAGACCATGGCGGGGACGCGGCGGTAGATCACGAACCTGGCCTCGCGGTTGTCCATCAGTCGATCCAGGCGCACGGAATACACGATTCGCGTGAGATAGGGACGATTCAGCCTGAGGAGATCATCGGAACGCCAGGCCACGAGGCCGGCGCCCAGCAAAACGAGAAGCCCCAGGACGAGCGCGATCCGGCGGTGCCCGGCCAATAGGACCGCCCCGAATACGGCGGCGGAGGCGAACCAGGCCGCCCGCGAGTAGCAAAGGAACACGAAGAGAAGCATCACGGCTGCGCCGGCGGCGGTGAGGATTCGGGCCCTGGAGCGCCGTTCCCGGGAGATCAGCGCAAGCATCACGGCGAGCGAAGCGGCCACGCCCCCGAAGGTGTGGGGATCGTTGAACATCGAGGTCGGCACGCTGAACTTCGGGTCGTAATTGAACCCGTCCGCCAGCCCCAGCCCGTCCTGAAGGACAAAGAACACGGCGGTGCACGCCGCCCAGCAAAGGAGGCAGAGGCAGATCCACCCGTCCTGTGCCCCCGACGGGCACGCCGGCTCCCCGGCACGCCCATAGGAAGCCCCTCGGGTGCCCGCCACGAGCTCACGGAGGTAATACCATCCCAGAAGCCAGATCAGCGTGTCCGTTACGGGAAACCGGACGTCGCTGAACCCAAATATCGGCTGGTGGGCGAGCGCCCTGAGCGTGGAGGCGTCCCCCAGCCTGCCGTGCAGCCACCAACCAAAGGAAATCAGCGTCCAGACAGCCAGCGCGTCCGCAAGACCGAGCATGCGGGAGCCTATGCCAGGGGGATCCGGCGGCGGGCCCCAGGGGATCCTTCCGAGCAGCCGCAGCGCCAGGGCGCGCGACAGGGCGGCGACGCTGAGGGCCGCCAGGGCGACGGTCTCGGCGGAACCCACGGCCAGCAGGTTCATCCGCCCCAGTCCGAACAGGAGGGGAAACAACAGGGCGACTGCCCTGAAAGCAGCGAGCGGATTCCAGAGCGCGGTGGCCGCAACGCCGCCGGCAAGCAGCAGGAATGCCACGGGATCCTCCGCGTCGAGTCCCCCGACGATGAGGAACCGAAGCGCCAGCGCAAAACACCCCATGCCTGCCGTGGCACGGGTCGCTCGCCGGAGGATGATCAGAGCGTGTTTCAAGGGTGTGCGCGCGTTTCCCGGGGGCCCTCGCTCCCGGTTGGTTTTTCCCCCGTCAGCGAGATCACGGGGTTTCGAAGGCCCCTCTTGCCCCTGATCTCCCCGAGGATCTCCTCCCGAAACGCCAAGGAGGAGATCAGGATCGTCTCCCCGCGGCCGCCGAGTTCCCCCGGCGAGAGGATCGGCTTTCCCGCGAGCGTCCCGCCCGCCAGGTGGGTGTTGCCGTCGACAAACGCGGCTATGCTGGCCTCCCCCAGCCGGGTCGTGGCGAGCAGCCTCCGGGTCAGCGAGCCGGCCCCCCAGACGAGGATCGGCTCCCGGCTCCTCGCAATCGCCTCGATCACCCCGAGGATTTCGCGGTCCCCCTCCCGGGAGATCTCGAGGTACCGCTCAAGGGCGGGCCCGGTCGCCGCGTCGAACGACGCCGGGGCAACGGGACCCGCCCGGTACAGTCCGCTGGCGATCGGCTCAATCACGCCGCTTCGCCATTCGACGCTCCAGCGGGCCCGGTCGACGGGCGCAAGCCCGCATGAACCCAGGAGGCGGTCGAGCGAATGAAGGGAGAAGAAGTTCACGTGCTCCACGCTGAACTGCTGGTAGGGGGAGCCCGGGTGTTCGGGCAGGCCCTCGGTGTCGGGGACAGCGCAGTAGAGGAGGCCTCCCGGCGCAAGGAGCCCCGCGGCTGTCCGGACCGCGTCCCCGGCCTCCCGGATGTGCTCAAGGGTTCCCAGCATCAGCACCAGGTCGAACCGCTCCGTCCAGCCCCGGATCCCGGAGAGCGCCGCCGTGCGGACCTTGAGGGCGTAAAGCCGGGCTGCGGCTTCCGCGCACTCCGGGGACGGATCGACCCCGGTCACGTTCGGGAACCCGCGGCGCTCGAACACCGAGAGCAGTCCCCCCGTGGCGCACCCGATGTCGAGGATCCGCGCCTCCTTCGATTTGAGGTGCGACACGACCTGGTCCGCGGTGGCCTCGAACCGCGCGAAGTCCCAGGGCGACTCGCATCCCCCCGCAGGGTCGTAGGAGTACTTGGACTGCTCGGCGTAGTACCGGTCCATCTCGGGCTGCGACGGCACCCCGTCGGCGAAGCCGGCCCCGCACCGCGTGCACACGACCACGTCGTACCCGTCGCCCAACGGGCCCTCGAGGAAGCGCTGGCGGTGGAGCAGGCGCCGCTCCCCTCCTCCGCAGACGGGACAGGGTCGTGGGTCGCTCATCACGATTGCCGGCAGCGTCCCTCCGGGACGGCGTAGACCACCAGCTCAAAGCCGTCCCATGCGTGCGCCCGGAGGTACATCCGGTGGCCGGGCAGCGTCTCGCGAAGGAAGAGTGGGAGCGTCCACAGGTCCTCGGGACGGTGGTACGCGCAGACGGCCACGACGGGCTGGGAGCGCTCGAGGGTCCTGCGACCCCCCTTGAGCGCCTCGAGTTCGTCGCCCTCGACATCGAGCTTTATGAAGGTCGGACGCTGTTCCTCGGCAAGCCGGTCGATCGTGGTCACCGGCACTTGGAGTGTCCCCGTCTCGGATCGCCCCGATGCCATGGTGCCGCCCCCGCTGAACCGGGCGGAGCCCGGCTCGCTGCCGAGCAGCGCCTCGTGCACCCTAAGCCGGTGGCCGCCCTGGGTGCGCAGGCGCCCGGCGCTCGCGGGATCGGGCTCCACGGCGAGCGTGTTCTCGAAGGGCCACGGGGCATCGCGAAGGGTGTCGCCGTCATAGGCCCCGCCGTCGATGAACGACTCGTTGGGCTCGGGCCTGATCAAATCCCTCGGGAAGTACTGGTCCGGCACAGGGGTCGGAGCCTCCTTGGATTCCGCCCTCAGGCGCCAGGAGAGTTCCCTCCTGAAGGTCTCGCGGGAGAGGTCGTCCGACCAGATCGCGGCGACCCGGCCCAGCTCGGCGGAATGCCCCAGGATGCGCGAGGGCCGGTCGGCGCCGAAGTGCGGCAGCACCCCGTCGAGGCTCCATCCGACGGGGAGGAAACTTGCCGCGCGACGGCATCCCGACACCGCGAGCTCGACCATCCGCGACCTGACCCCGCCCCCGGCGGGGAGAAACGTCGTGACCACGAACAGGGCCTCGCGCCCGTGCTGCCGGGCGGCGTCCTCCAGGGACAAGACCGGCACCCCCTCCACCGAGGTCCCCGCGAGCCGCGTGTCGTTGTCCGCGAAGGCCACGGGCGCGATGCCTCCCCCGTGGAGCGCGGCGGCCACCTTCCGGCCCAGGCGGCCCGCCCCGAAGAGGACGACCTTCGCCGCCCCGCCCGCGCGGAGCCCCTCGAATGCGCCGCTTTCCCTCTTCCGCGCGGCGTCGACGCCCTCAGACAGGAGCTCGGTCGTTGTCATCGGGGATCCGGGTTCATTCGGCCATCACCGCCCGGAACTCCTCGCGGTCCAGGAACGGCCAGAGATCCTCCATCGGCATCGTGACCATGCTGCCGTCGGGCTGCTGCCTCGAGGAGACCTTCGGCTTCGTGAACTGGTCCGGCGCCATGAGGACGTCGCAGATCGCCGGGCCATCCCCGGCAAGCACCGCGGAGACGGCGGCCTCCAGGTCTCCCTGGGAGGTGATCCGGCTGAACGCGATCCCGCAGGACTCGGCGGTCTTCGCCAGGTCCGGGAATGTCAGCCCGGAGGCGGGATCGCAGGCCATGAACCTCCGTTCGAAATAGTTGATCTGGGTCGCCCGGATGGACCCGTAGCCGCCGTTGTTCAGGATGAAGAACTTGACCGGCAGCTTGAGCCGGGCGATGACCGCGAGTTCCTGGGCGTTCATGGGGAACCCCCCGTCGCCGTCGATGCAGACGGTCCGCTTTCCCCCGGAGGCGAGGCAGGCGCCGAGCGCGGCCGGGACGCCAAAGCCCATGGCGCCCAGGCCGTGGGTGTTGATGAACCTCATTCCCGTCGCCGCCGGGACCGCCTGGGAGGTGACCTCGCTGCACGCCCCCGAGCTCCCCGGGACGAGGATGTCTCCGGCACGCAGAAGGCGGCCGATCGTGTCGACAAGGACGTAGTTGTGGACCCCGGAGGGCACCGACCGGTAGGACGGAAGCATCACGGGGTATCGGACCCTCAAGGAGGCGCAGAGCGTGCGCCAGCGGCTCCAGTCCGGAGCCTTGAAATCCCTGGAGAGCGCCGCGAGTTCCCGCAGGAATGCGCCCGCGTCGGCCGCGAGGCCCACGGATAGCTCCATCTTGAGCTTTGCGATCTCGCTCGGGTCTATGTCGACGACGACGCGCCTGGCCTGCGGCGCGAAATGGGCGTGGTTGTACGCCGTCTGCCCGTAGTCCAGCCGCGCCCCGATGCAGAGCAAGGCGTCGCATTTCTGCTGCGCGAAGTTGGCCGCGCGCTGCCCCACCGCGCCGGGACGACCGACGAAGAGCGGATGGTCGTCGGCAAGGAAATCCAGGGCCTTCCAGGTCGTCAGGATCGGGATCCCGATGCTCTCTGCCCAGCTGAGGAAGAGCGGGATCGCCCCTGCGTGCCGAACGCCGTTTCCCACCAGCACCGCCGGGCGCTCGGCATTGGAAAGGATCTCGATCGTCCTCTGCGCCGCATGCCTCACTTCCGCCCCGCTCGGCTCCGCCGATTGCGGCGGCACAAAGGCGGCGAGGGTTGCGGGATCGATCTCGGCGGCCTGCACATCGAGGGGAATGTCGACCCAGGCGGGCCCTTTTCGGCCGTGGGTGGCGTGCCACGCCGCGGCCTCCAGGCAGGAGCGGATCTGGCCGGGATCGGTGACGGTGGCGGCGTACTTCGTCACGGGCCTCACCATGGCCACGATGTCGATCTCCTGGAAACCGATCTGGCGCACGCCCCTTCCCGCCACCAAGTCCGCGCGCTTCACCTGGCCCGAGATGACGAGGACGGGTGTCGACTCGAGCCACGCCCCGGCGACCCCTGTGATGGCATTCGTGCCGCCCGGACCGCTCGTCACCATGGCGACCCCGAGGCCCGCGTACTGGCCGTAGGCCTCGGCGGCGATCGCGCTCGCCTGCTCATGGAGGTTGCAGACGAACCTGAGCGACTTGTGCCGGCCGAGCGAGTCGTTGAGGTGCATGGCGCCGCCGCCCGGGATCATGAAGACATGCCGGACGCCCAGTCCCGCGATGAAATCGACGACGTAGTCGGAGAGCTTCATGGCGACTCCCTAGGGATGCTGGGTCCTCTCGGTTTCTGCCAGGGCGGCGCGGACGGTCCTCAGCTCGGCCTGGTTCTGCCTCAGGGTCTCGGCCGATTCGCGCAGCAGCCTCTCGTGCAGCGCGACGGCCTGCCGTGCCTCCTCGAAGAGCAGGCCCTCCCGGCCGCCGAAGACGGACACGAATACCGCGGCCGCGACAGAGAGCGCCAGGATGAGGCAGGCGAGTGCGTGGTCGCGCTGGCGTTGCATCTCGGGGGAGCTCATCGGGCGAGCCGCCTGGCTAGCTCCTGCTGCACCCGGACGATCTCCGCCTGGGTGCCCGCGATCTGCTTCTGGTTCTGGACCACTGCCGCCTGGAGCTCGACGAGCCTCTCGTTGGCCACTTTGCGCTCGCGCTGGGACGCCGCCCTGCGCGGAACCGCGATCCCGATTGAGAGCACCGCGAGTGCCGCGAGCAGCGCAAACCGGTTCCGCTGCCTCCTCAGGTGCCCGACACGTGCTTCTTCCTCGGGGCTTTGCATGGGTCCGGTTTGGGTCTTCGGGGGCCCGGGCCTAGTCCATCCAATTCGTCACATAGGTCTTGCGCGCGCTTTTCGGGCCTATGCTCGGGTCTGCGTAGCTGGAGTCGTCCTGGGTGTGGGTGGACGAGATCTCCTCGATCACCGCGCCGGTCGCGCTCCGGAACTCGTGCCTCACCCCGCGGGGGATGACGACGATGTCGTTCTTGCCGCACGCGCGGTGCTGCCCCCCCAGCACGAGCTCGATCTCCCCGTACAGGAGGTGGAAGGTCTCGTCCTTCTGCGCATGCGAATGCTCGGGATGCATCTGGCCGGGCAGCATGAGGACGAGGCGCTTGCAGTACTCGCGGTTGATGACCGTGATCATGGCCGAGCCGACGCTGCGGTACTGCTCGAGCCCCCTGTGGTGGGAGATCTCGAGCTCGAGCTGCGTCGGGACGGCGACGCCGGAGACCTTCAGGAGGCCCTTCACGTCGCGCACGATCCCGTGGACGAGGCTTCGGGTGTCGGTCGACTCGACATTCGCGGCCAGTACCGGCTCGCCCGGGCCGAGTCGGCGCGTCGCCCGGTATTCGGTGTACTTGGAAAGGTCCCGCGCCGTCAGCTGCCCCGGCTGGGCCGGCATCGCGCAGAAGGTCTCGTCGGCCTTGATGACCGCGCCCGGGGCGATCTCGGCCTTTGCAAAGACTCCCCGGCGCAGCTCGGCCAGGGCGGAGCTTTCCGCGGCCGAGAACGGATGCCTCCGGTCCTCCACGCCCGCCATCGAGATCGCGCTCCGGGCCGCCTGCAGCCACCGGCGCACCTGGGCCGGCGTGGCGGAATAGGCGTTGAGCGGGCTGCGCTCGGTCGGCACGCCGACATGCTTCTCAAAGATCGTCGCCCCCTTGGCGATGGCCATCTTGACCGAGTCGAGCTGCTCGGGGTCCTCGTGGGTGGAGAATCCGACCTCGATGTCCTGGTAGCGGCGCCTGAGCAGGTCGATCTGGTTCAGCTCAAGCCCGGCCTCGGGCGTCGGGTACTCTGCGACGCAGTGCATGACGCCCAGCCTCCTGTTCCGATGCTGGTAGAAGCTGACAATCCGGTCGATATCCTCAAAGGGCTCGCCGGCGGTCGAAAGGATGAGGGGCAGGTCGGTCCCCGCGATCCGCTCGGCAAGGGGCCAGTCGGTCAGGCTGCAGCTCGCAACCTTCAGGATGTCGAAGCCGTGCTCGACCACCTTGTCGACAGACGCCTCGTCAAAGGGCGTGCAGATCGCCTGGAAGCCGCTCCCGACAATGGCGTCCTTGAGGCGTCGGCAGTCGTCCCAGCCGAGGGCTGTCTCCGTGAACCGCTTGATGTGCTTTATGTCCGTCCGCTTGCGGTAGTCCGGGTGGATCAGCCCGGGCAGGTTCCGGTACTGGAGCTTGATCCCGAAGCGGAAGTCGAAGCCGGCGCAAACCTCGGCCAGCTCCCTGATTATCCGCTCCCCATGGTCCACGCGGCCCATGTGGTTGTTCGCCATCTCGAAGATGAACAAGTATCTGGACGACATCTCCCTACATGTTTGCGAGGCAGGGGCCTGCGTCAACGCTTCACGGGCGGGCGATGCCAGGCGGCCGTCCGACGGATCATCTCGGAGAGGTGGAAATACTCCTTGAGGCCGAGCTCGGTCCGGGCGCGCAGGGTTGAGGGCAGATAGCGGTCGGGGGCCTTTCCCGGCACCGGCTTGCCGAGAACCTCGACGCCTTTCCCGCCGAGCTCCCCAGCGATCCGCTCGGCTAGCTCAAGGAGTGTGAGGGGCTGCTCGGAGCCCACGTTGTAGGCGCGCCCGGGGTCTCCCTGGAGGAGGAGGGTCCAGAGCCAGACCGCCAGGTCGGCCGCATAGAGATACGAGCGAACCGGCGAGCCGTCGCCTTTCACCCGGACCGCGACGCCGTCCAGCGCGTCCCCCATGAAGTTTCCGAACGCAAACTTTCCGTCCAGGGGCAGGGCCGGCCCCGCGAATGTGAAGCAGCGCGCAATGACCGCGCCGAGGCCGTCCTGTGCCGCCCTTGCCGAGCACAGGAGCTCGGCCTTGCGCTTTGCCTCCCCCGAGGGGCCATACGGGGACCCGTCCGACGGGTCGGGCCGACCCGGATGGGATTCCGGGATCAGGGGCAGGCCGGCGGGCTGCCGCCCGTAGACCGCACCCGAGCTGGCAAACAGGAACCTCCTGGCCTGGCAATGGGCCGCCACCTCGAGCGCCCGGCGCGTCCCCTCCGTGATCACGGCCGCGGCGGCCCCCGCGTTGGCCGCCGACGCCTGCAGGTCAGCCTCCGTTGCAAGGTGGATGACCGCGTCAACCCGCCCGCCCCCGAGGGCGCCGGGCACCAAATCGACGACCGAGCCCGTCAGCCAGGTGACCCGCGGGTCCCCGAGGTGCGGCACGCGACCGAGGAATGCACCCGGGTTCCGCGAGAGGGCGACCACGCGCAGGTTGAGCGCGTGCCTCGCGTCGGCCGCGAGGAGGCTCTCCATGATCCAGCGTCCGAAGAAGCCCGTGGCCCCCGTCACCAGGACCCGGCAATCCTTCATCTCCGGCCAGAGGTCCCGGGTCCCGTCGAGGACATGCTTCATGTCCTCCGGGGAGAGCGGACTGTCAGCCTTCATTCGGTCCAGGGCGCGTGGCCCGCCTTCCAGAGGTGGTTGAGGAGCGCGAATTCCTGCGGCGTGTCCATGGGCTGCCAGAACCCGCGGTGCCGGTACGCCCCCAGCCTGCCCTCGGCCGCGAGCCTCTGGAGGGGTTCCTGCTCGAGCATGCATCCCGGGTCATCCGGCAGGTAGTCGAAGAGCGCGGGCTCGCACACCATGAAGCCGCCGTTGATGTAGCCGGATTCCGTCTGCGGCTTCTCGTTGAAGCGGGCCACCTTCCCTCCCCTGCCGAACCCGATCTCGCCGAACCGGCCGGGGGGATGCACCGCCGTCAGCGTGCAGACCGCGCCGGACCTTACGTGGTGGGAGAGCAACTTCCTGAGGTCTATGTCGCCGACCCCGTCGCCGTAGGTGAGGAAGAACCGCTCGTTGCCGACGAGGCTCCTGACCGAGCGGACCCGGTAGCCCGTCAGGGAGTCGAGGCCGGTGTCGGGCATCTCGACCCGCCAGGCTCCCTCCGACTCCGGAGCGGGGACCCCGAAATAGCTCCGGATCTGCTCCCCCTTGTAGCCCAGGCAAAGGACGAAGTCCCGGTGCCCGTAGCGCGCATACCGCCGCATGATGTGCCAGAGGATCGGGTGCTCGCCGATCGGCACCATCGGCTTCGGCCGGAATTCCGTCTCCTCCCGGAGCCGCGTGCCCCTGCCGCCGCATAGGATCACGACCTTCATCGCGCGAACTGGTGGAGGGTCTCGACCACGTAGTCGAGCATGGGGCGCGTGAGGCCGGGATAGACGCCGACGAACAGCGCGGACCTCATGAGGCGGTCGGCGCCGTCGAGCCCGCCCACGACCCGGAATGCGGCCGGGTCGTCCCGGAGCAGCTGGACGAATGCCGGCTGGCGCACGAGGTTGCCCCCGAAGAGGCGCCGGTTTCCGATCTTCTTCTCGTCGAGGCCGCGCGAGAGCTCGACCGCCGTGAACGGCGCGCCGTCGCGGACAAGCAGCATGAAGCCGAACCACGAGGGCTCGGCCCCGGGGGTCGCCCGCATGAAGTCGAAGGATCCGGACAGGGGCTCAAGGGCGGACCGGAGGTACTCCCAGTTCCGGCGCCTCGCCTCCCCGAAGCCCGGGAGCCTCCCGAGCTGCACCCGGCCGATTGCGGCCTGCACGTCGAGCGGCTTCAGGTTGTACCCGAGGTGGCTGTAGGTGTACTTGTGGTCGTACCCCTCGGGCAGGTCCCCGAGCTGCCAGGCGAAGCGCTTGCCGCACGTGTTGTCCTTGCCGCTTGCGCACCAGCAGTCCCTTCCCCAGTCGCGGAAGCTCTCGACGATCACCTTGAAGCGCATGTCGCGCGCGATGTTAACGGCGCCGCCCTCGCCCGTCGTGATGTGGTGCGGCGGGTAGAACGACTGGGTCGAGAGGTCTCCGAAGGAGCCGGTCCACCGCGGGGATTCCCCAGGCAGCGCGTAGCGGCTCCCCAGCGCGTCGCAGTTGTCCTCGATGAGCCACAGGTCGCGCGCCCTGCAGAACGCCGTGACCCTCGCGAGGTCGAATGGGTTGCCGAGGGCGTGGGCGAGCATGACGGCCTTGGTGCGCCCGGGCGCGTAGGCCTCCTCCAGCCCCGAGCAGTCGACGTTCCCGGTCGAGGGGTCCGCGTCCAGGAAGACCGGCACCGCCCCGTTCTGCACGATCGGCGCCGCGGTGGTGGGAAACCCCGAGGCGCACGTGATCACCTCGTCCCCTGGGCGGAGGCGCCGCTCGGCCGGGAGCTTGGGCGAGGTCAGGGCGGATAGCGCAAGGAGGTTCGCCGAGGAGCCCGAGTTGACGAGGATGGACCGGCTGACCCCGATGGCCGTGGCAAGCTCCCGCTCGAACGCGTCGCCCTCGGGGCCGAGGGTCAGCCAGAAGTCGAGCGCGCTGCGCACCGCGGCGGCGACCTCGTCGCCCCCGAACACCCGGCCCGCGTAGGGAACCGGGGTGACCCCTGGGACAAACGCGGGAGAGCCCGGCCCCGCAGGTGCGTTCGCGCCGTGGGCCTGACCCGAGTACTCGCGGACCAGCCTCTCGATCTCGCGCGCCAGATCCTCCGGGTTCCTTGGGCCGCCTGTGCTCACGTGGCGGTGTATTCTCCCAGCTGGGCGAGGGTCATCTTGGCCGCCCCTCGGGGAGCCGACGCCCCCCGGTACCATGCCACTGTCTGGTCGACCGCCCTCTCGAAGCCCCACCTCGGCCTCCATCCGAGCAGGCGCCGCGCCTTGCTCGAATCCAGCCTGAGCTCGGCCGCCTCCGCCTGCGGCGAGCGCAGGTGCGCCTTGCGCCACCGGCCCGGCCAGCCCCTGAGGACCTGGGCTACGACCTCGCGGACCGGCCGGTGCCCCTCCTCGGCGGGACCGAAGTTGAACGGCCCCGAGAGCTCCGCCAGCTTCCCCGCACGGTGCCCGGCCAAGGCGTCGTGGAGCTCGGCGCCCAGCTTCATGTAGCCTGCAAGGGGATCCAGGACGTGCTGCCACGGCCTCACCGACCGGGGATTGCGGACGACGATCGGATCCCCGCGCGAGAGAGCCCTGACGCAGTCGGGAAGGAGCCTGTCGCTGGCCCAGTCCCCTCCCCCGATCACGTTGCCCGACCGCGCGGTGGCGAGCGCCACGCGCGGAAACGCCCCCCTCGCCGACCGGGGCACCTGGAAATAGGCGTTTCGCCAGGCCTCGACAGCGAGCTCGACCGCCGCTTTGCTCCCGCCGTAGGGATCGATCGCGCCGAACGGGTCGTCCTCCCCGCGGGAATCCGGGCAGCCGCGGTAGACCTTGTCCGTCGTGACCATCACGGCCGCGCACGGGCGACGGAGCGAGCGCAGGGCCTCCAGGAGATTTATCGTCCCCATGACGTTCGTTTCCCAAGTGCCCTTGGGATCTTGATGGGCCGCGCCCACGATAGGCTGCGCGGCCAGGTGAAAGACGTAGTCCGGCCTCGCCGCCCAGAGCGCCCTCTTGAGCGCGGCGGCGTCCCGGATGTCGCCCTGCCTGTGGTTCAGCCGGCCCTTCAGCGCCAGACGGTTGAAGAGGGACGGAGTCGTGGGCGGGGGCAGGCTGAAACCCCAGACCTCGCCGCCAAGGCCTAGAAGCCATTCGGAAAGCCACGAGCCCTTGAATCCAGTGTGCCCGGTCAGAAATATCCGCTTGCCGGCGAAAGATTTGAGAAATGTCGGCATGGACCGTTCGCGCAATACATACCGGAATAGATTCTCGATTCGCAAGCCGCCAGAACGGCCGATTTGCCACTCTAGGGAAATCAGCCCGGGTCTACGCTAGAGGAAAATCGGTGACGGCCCTCTTGAAGGGCCTCGAATCAGATGAACTTCTCGCAAGTGTCAATTTCCGCTTCGCCATCGGGCTCGGACCAATGAAACTCGAGCATCGGAAGCGCTACGCCGTAGGATCACGATGACGACGGCACCCGCAGGAACCCAAGAGGCTTGGACACTTCCTCGCCGTGTCGCGCAACGAACGAGCAGATCCTGAAAGGCTGCACGTCCCGGATGCGTCGGCGAATGGCAATCACTCCGTCGCCGGTGGTCTCTCCTAGCACGAAATCTTGGTTCGCAGTCCAGGGGCCGACGCATCAAACCGCATCTCGCCTAGTCCCTTTAGACACCCAAAGAAGGGGAAGTAATGCCACCGATAGATAGCAGATGAACTGGGTTGGATAACTGTATCGTTCGACGCTCCTGGCAATCAGGCATATCACGAGGCTGGCGCCGATCGCAGTCAGCCCAAGAGTGCATAGTATGAATGCGCCCAAATTTCGGCCCCGCGAACGGATCAACTTGCCCACGCTCAGAATAAATGTGGCGAAGTACGCCCAAACCCAGAACAGCCGCTGAAAGACCTTCCAATGCAAAGACTGCCAGCCGCGGTGCAGGCTGCTCAAAGACGTCGAAGCCAAAGTCACGTTTTGGGGCGTTCCGCTCGGGCCTATGAGCACGCCAACCGGCGGTGGCGAATCGGCGAACTCCTTGGCCTTCCATTTCTCGTAGCCGCGATTCTTGGTCACATAGGTCATCGAGCCCCGTACGGCCACCGCAGAATAGAAATCCGTATTCAGAGCTATGCCTGTCCAATACGTCACGAGATTTGCCCAACAATATTTTATATATAAAATTGGATGCCTACGGATGGCCATCAATGAAACCTGTCTGATATACATTCGATTCTGCAAAAAGTCGCCACCCGTGAATCTGCTGCCGAATCCCCATCCTTCGCCATGTATGAGCGGGTCCGACGACTTTCCGTAGAGATGCGAGAGGGAAGCGACATTCCAAGATGTCTTCAGCGTAACCATGTCATCCGCCGTGAGCCCAACCTTCTTGTATGAATCCGGAAGCCCTTTTAGCGCATTGTTCACGAATGGCGGAAGACTCGGATCCTGCTCCCAATAGAGTATTGTGGCCCCGACAAACGCTGCGTCGCCCCAGGGGCTAATTGCGAATTCGCCGATCGTGAAAAAATTGTATGTGCACAGAGCAAGCAGCATGATCGGGAGAGGAGGCGCGAAGCATCTCAATTCGGCGCGCGTGAACCGGTTCAAAAACAAATATACCAATATGAAAAGATAGATTGCGACCAGGTACATCCCAGCGGGGCGGACAAGTATTGTGATCGCCATCATCGCAGAGAGGCAAAGAAGCGTTAACGGGCGCGAGCGGTTCAATGCCAACAGCAGTAGCGCCACTGTGAAAATCAACGAATTGGCATAGAGGCTGTCGCTAATCGTGTAGGTGTCGTGAAGCAGGACTTGTGAGCTCCCCACATAGCCGCACATTGCCAGCGCCGCCGGCAGTGCCAACCTGGGAGAGAGACGCAGGACCGCGAATACGATGAAGAGGCTCGATGCGAGGGTAAGCAGATTCTGAACAAATATCACGGCTAGCCACCGGTCGCAGAAGGAAGTAACGAGCCAGATGAACAATGGATACCCGGGTGTCCTTATGATGAAATGAGGGAGCGTTCCGCTGCCGATCGCCTTGGCTAGTACCAGGTAGTCTCCGGTGTCATGCCCTATCCCTACCACCGGATAGTAGATAAAAAAGGGCAGACGTGTGATCAGAAAGACCGTCAGCACTACGCCTGCAGGCAGGAAAAAGGGGTGTTCTGCGAAGAAGAAGGCCCTTAGCCGACTGCCTGCGCCCTCGGGCTTCCCCTTATCCCGCATGACAAAAATATCCGCGGCGACCGATGGTGATTTGGGCTACGACGGTCTCTCCATGTTGTTGGCACGACAAGAAGACCATTGTGATGTGCGCGACCATGGCATGCCGTGTCTCCCGAGTCACGCATTTCCCGAGAATGAGAATCTCACGAAGGATACCATTCTTGCCGATTGTTTGAAAATTCACCCGGGACCCGAAACGACACATGAGAGCCGGATCGCAATGCATAGGGCAGCTCATTGGGTGGTTGTATCCATGCGGCACAAGGAGCTATAGTTCGTGATTGAGGTCGCGCATGGAATGCATGCCGGCGCACCAGTTCAGGTTGACGTCAACCCCCTCTCCGTGCGGTCGTTGTGGTAATCATTTCATGAAAAAGGTCCTCGTCACTGGTGGCGCCGGCTATAAGGGCTGCGTCCTCGTCCCCAAACTCCTCGAAGCCGGCTACGAAGTGGTCGTGTACGACCTGATGCTCTTCGGCTCGGCGGGCCTGCCGGAGCATCCCAGGCTCAAGGTCGTGAAGGGGGATATCCGCGACCTGGCTGCGTATTCCGCGGCGGTCGCGGGCGTCGACGGGGTGATCCACATGGCCTGCATCTCGAACGACCCCAGCTTCGAGCTCGACGAGGGCCTGAGCCGCACCATCAACTTCGACTGCTTCGAGCCGCTCGTGGTCGCCTCGAAGAAGGCGGGCGTGAAGCGCTTCATTTACGTCTCGAGCAGCTCGGTCTACGGCGTCAGCGAGGCCCCGGAGGTCACGGAGGACCACCCCCTGGTCCCCCTGACCCTCTACAACAAGTACAAGGGCCTCTGCGAGCCGCTCCTCTTCAAGCACCAGTCCCCGGAATTCGTGTGCGTCACCCTGCGGCCTGCGACCGTGTGCGGCTACTCGCCCCGGATGCGCTTCGACCTGACGATCAACATCCTCACGAACCATGCCGTGAACAGGGGCCTCATCACGGTCTTCGGCGGGACCCAGAAGCGCCCGAACATCCACGTGGACGATGTCACGGAGCTCTATGTCAAGATGCTGGAGTACCCGGCCGCGCTCGTCGCCGGCGAGACTTTCAACGTGGGCTACGAGAACTTCACCGTGTCGAGGCTGGCCGAGTTCGTGAAGACGGTCGTCGAGCAGGAGTTTCCGGAGAAGGCGCCGATCCGGATCACGACCACCCCGTCCAACGACAACCGCTCCTACCATGTCTCCTCGAAAAAGATCTTCGAAAAGCTCGGATGGAAGCCGAGGCGCTCGATCGAGGACGCCGTCCGCGGCCTCTGCCAGGCCTTCAAGCAGGGCAAGTTCAAGGATTCCATGGGGGACGAGAGCTTCGTGAACGTGAAGGTGATCAAGAAGCTCGGCCTCAAATGAGCCTGGAAAAGCCGCTCGCGATCGTCACCGGCGGGGCGGGCTTCATCGGCAGCCACATGGTGGACCTTTTCCTCGCCGAGGGATTCCGGGTGCACGTGGTCGACAGCCTGGTGGGGGGGCGTCTCCAGAACCTCGAGCACCACAGGGGCAACGCCGACCTCCGCGTCGATACGCGCGACCTGCGGGAGGTCAAGCCGGGGGACCCGGTCTTCGCGGGCGCAAGGTACGTCATCCACTTCGCGGGCATCGGCGACATCGTCCCCTCGATCGACCGCCCCGCCGACTACATGTCGGCGAACGTGCTCGGCACGGTGTGCGCCCTCGAGTCCGCGCGGGCGGCGAAGGTCGAGAAGTTCGTCTACGCCGCGTCCTCCTCATGCTACGGGCTCGCGCAGGAGCTTCCCACCACCGAGAACGCGCCGATCAACTGCGAATACCCCTACGCGCTCAGCAAGTACCAGGGCGAGCAGGCCGTCCTCCACTGGGGCAGGGTCTACCGCCTTCCCGTCAACTCGATCCGGATCTTCAACGCCTATGGGACGCGCTCGAAGACCACGGGGGCCTACGGGGCCGTGTTCGGGGTCTTCCTCGCGCAGAAGCTCAAGGGGAAGCCGCTCACGGTCGTCGGCGACGGCACCCAGCGGCGCGACTTCCTCTACGTCACCGACGTGGCGAGGGCGTTCTACCTCGCGGCGACCTCGCCCGTGGCGGGCGAGATCTTCAACCTGGGCGCCGGCAGGCCCCAGACGGTAAACCGGCTTGTCGAGCTCCTGGGCGGCGAGCGGGTCGACCTCCCGAAGCGACCGGGCGAACCCGAGTGCACATGGGCCGACATCTCGAAGATCCAGCGCGTCCTCGGCTGGTCGCAGGAGGTGAGCTTCGAGGAGGGCGTCTCGCGGATGCTCGCGGTCATCGACTACTGGCGCGAGGCGCCGGTCTGGGACACCGCCTCGATCGAGAAGGCGACAAGGAACTGGTTCAGCTTCCTGGAGGGAAGGGACGCGAAATGAGCGTGGGGCCCGCGGCGCAGGGGACTTCCGAGAGGATTGTGCGCTGGCTCAGGTGCCCCGACTGCCACGGTCCCCTGACCGTGTCGGGCGCCGAGATCACATGCGCATCCTCGGGGTTCCGGGGCTCCCTGCGCGACGACGTCGCGGTCATGATGCCCGAGGGCCCCGCGTCGTTCTTCGACGACAAGTTCCACGTGATGAGGCATGGGAGGGAGAACAAGGGCGAGTGGGACTTCTGCTACGCGAGGCAGACGGAGATGCTGACGGCCTCCCTTAGGCCGGGGATGCTGGTCCTCGACGTCGGCTGCGGGCCGGTCCTGCCCTATGCGAAGCCGGGCGGCGTCAGCGTCGTGGGCCTTGAGCCCTCGTTCCAATCCATACGGGCGAACACCCAGGTGGACCTGCGCGTGTACGGCTCCGCGTATTCCATCCCGATGGCCGGCGCATCCGCGGACGTCGTCGTCTGCCTCTACGCGATCCACCACATGGTCGGTGCGACCGTCCGCGAGACCGTTGCGAACGTGGACCGCGCGTTCCGGGAATTCGGCCGGGTCCTCAAGCCGGGGGGCACGCTCCTCATCTTCGAGATGACGCCCCTCCCCTACTTCCAGCTCGCCCAGGCGCTCTACTGGAACCCCTTCAAGCGCATCCTCGGCGGAAAGCTCGACATGCACTTCTACAGCGCGGGCAGCATGGAGCGCCTCGGGCAGGGCGCCCTTCCCAGGGGATCCGCCCTCGAGAAGATCGCCTTCCAGACCTCGCCCTTCTCGATGATCGCGCCGGTCTTCAGCCTCCCGAGGCTGAAGGTGCCAAGGATGGCGTATCCCCTGGATGCCAGGCTCTACAAATGGCGCATGCCCTCCGCTTGACGGACAAGGCGGCCTGGCGCCTTGTCGCCTGCGCCTACCTGGCGGTGTTCGGCGCGATACTCTGGAGCACGCAGGGCCTCCCCTACGCGATCGACAACAATGAGTCCTTCTCGAGCCTTCTCCACGCGCACAGCCTCCACGATGTCAGCTGGGGCCTGACCAAGGGCCTTGCCGACGAGGCCGCAGCCTGGCACCCGGGGGCCAGCCCCTACGTACACACCCACCAGGGAAACGTCCCCAGGGTATTCGCATTCCTCCTTTACTCCCTCGGCGCGCGCTCGGTCGAGAGCCAGATCTTCCTCACCACCTTCACGGTCGGGCTCCTGGCGGTCTGGTTCCTGTTCCGCCTGCTCCGCACCGTGGGCCCCCCGAGCTTCGCGATGCTCGGATGCATCGTGATGATCAGCGACTACGGCCTCTTCGGGCAATGGCAGGTCAACACGTACCGCGTCTGGTACGGGTTCTTCTTCTTCTCCTCCTTTCTCTGGGTGCGCGCAGCCGGCACGAGGTGCGGCCGGGGAACGCTGGCCCTTGGGATCCTGAACTTCTCCGCCATGTTCTACGGCGAGTACGTGTTCGCGACCTTTGTCGCGACGGCATGCGCACTCTATGCCTGCGTCCTGTATCGGGCGGGGCTGCCGACCCTCGTGCGGGTCGCCGTGGCGGAGATCGCCGGGGCGTGCATCGCCGGCGGGACCCTGCTCGCGCAGCTCACGGCCTACATGGGATGGGAAAACGTCCGGAGGGACATCCGCTACACCCTCTCGGCGCGCAACATGGCGTTCGACCAGGCTTTCTCCGACGAGGCGAACCGCTTCTATGCCGAGCGCCACATCGTCTTCTTCCAGAACTACCTCGACGTGACCGAATTCCGGCACCTCGGGTACTTCCTCCGCTCGCTCTTCACGTACCACCTCCAGTTCTACAGTTCCACGATCTGCGTGCCCGTCCTCATCCTCCTGGCCGGCTGCCTGGCCGGGCTCGCCCGGAGGCGCGCGGCTCCCGGATCACGCAAGCAGGGCCTGGTCTCCTGGGCTGGGGCCGCCCGCACCCTTGCCTGCGTCGCAGCGACCGCGGGAATCGTGATGCTCAGGGGCCCGCTCTTCGGCGCCCGTGTCGAGGGGGTGTGGCCGCTCGCGCCCTGGGTCTCGTCGCTCGACGGCGCGGCCCTCCTCTCAGCGAGCGCCGTCGTAGCGGCGGCTGTGGCCGGGATCGGCGCACGCAGGGCGCTGGGCGGTCGCCTGCGCATTCCCGGGATCGCGCTTTTCGCCGCCTGCGTCCTCCTGGGCTACGCCTTTGTCTACAGGATCTTCACGGGATATGTGTTCAGCGGCTACCTCCATCGCCAGGCCCCGTTTCTCGTCTTCCTGACCGACATCCTTGTCGCCTGCGCGGTGTTTTCCGTGTTCGAGGCCGCGAGGCGCATGGCGCACCGCGGGTGCCGCATCGCCGCGGTTTTCCCCGCGGTGTTGGTCCTGGCTCTCGGCTTTTCCTGGGTCACGCTCCAGGCGGCCTACTGGCGGATCCTGCCCGCAACCCAATTCAGCTTCCTCAAGGCGCTGGCCAAGCCGCCGTACCGGGGCGGAACCTTCGTCGCGAGCACCTACGCGGCACCCATCGCGCTTGAGACCCACGCCTGGGCGTATCCCGAGTCGTCCATCTTCTCCGGCGACGTCCGCCTCGGAGCCGACGGCTTCGTGACCGAGCGCGACCTCAAATACTGCTGGTTTGCGGATGCCGCCACCAACCCGGCCTACCTCAAGCCCGACTTCGGTCTCGAGGTGTCGCAGCCCGCCAGCATCACGGAGGCCCTGGAGTGGTACCGCGAGGGCCGGTCCGAGAAGACCGCGAAGGTGGCCTTCGAGTCGATAGGAACCGTCAACCGGAGCCTGCACCCGATCCAGGCGTTCCTCTCGGACAGGATCATGGCGAGCGACGGTGCACGGTACACCATCCTCAGGTTTGACTGGGATTTCCCGCCCTATCTCCGGCCCATCGACGAGGAGATAGCGAATTCGGCCCGCCGCATGACACTGAGGCAGAGGATTGCCGTGAGCCAGCTGGCGGAGGCCTACCACCGGCATTGGAGGGTGGAGATCGAGCCGCTGCGGATTTCCCCGCCCGCACCGCCCGTTCCCCTGGACCTCCTGCTGACGGCAACCGTCGACGGCCGGAGCCTGTTGCCGCCCGGGGCGATGGACGCCGACGGGGCGCAGATCCGGCTGGTCGAGGGGGACAGGATCAGGGTGGCCCTGAAGGCCCAGCCCGACGGGGGGCGCGTGCGGGTTGCGATCAACGACATGGCCAGGGTCTTCGATCTCGGGCTCCCCTCCGACACGGCGAGCCCCGTCCTGTTCTCGAGCAACGAGCCGTACGGCGAGCACACGGCGATACCCAATTTTCCGCCTGGAATCTACGCCCGGACGGAGCTCTCGCGGGGCGCCCAGGGCACGGCGGCCAGGGTCGCCTACCGCTACGCCCAGCAGGACCATGTCGCCGAGGGGCGGACCACCGTGCGGATCTACAGCTGGGACACGCCCGGGGACATGCGCCTGGTCGACTCGATCACCTTCCTCGGCGCCCACTCCATTCCCATACGGTTGGCGGAGTTCAGGCGAAGGAACCCCGACACGCTGGTCGAATACGCCAGGGTCTCGGCGCTCGGGGACCCGCGAAACTTCGACCAGTGGCTGCTTGCGCACCTGGAGGCCAACCCGCAGGAGATGGCCCGGGAAGGGATCGTCCGCTCCGGCGCCTCAACCCCCGTCCGCATGGCGCCCCAGGCCGGGAAGGCCTACTCGGAGATGGAGCGAACGGTTCCGCTGCCGCACGGCCTCTCCATGTGGACCCAGCTCTCGGTGACCCCCGGAACCCTGACCAAGGACGGCCCGGAGTACCGCGGCCTGCCGTTCTCGGCGGGCGATTTCGAGTCCTCCGGGCAGGCCGTCCGCACCGTGGGCCTAAGCGCCCCGGCCCCTTACGCCGGGGAGCTTCCCTTCGGCGCACTCCGGCTGCGCCTGCGGTTCCCAAAGGTGCACGGCCGCGACTCCGAGCCCGTGGTGACGACGGGGATCGAGGATGCCGGCGACATGCTCTACGTCGGCTATCCCGATGCCTCCCATGTCCGTTTCGGCTTTGATCACTGGTTCTACGGCGGGCCGATCACGCCCCCCATCGCCGTGGACTATTCGAAGGAGCACACCGTGGAGGTATCGATGGGCTCGCTCTTCCCCTCCCCCGAGGACTTCATATTCCAGGGGGTGCCTGCGGCCGCCGTGGAGCGGGCGAAGTCGACGCTCCGGGTCACGCTCGATGGCGTCGTGGTGCTCGATTCGCGCGCAAAGTTCTACGATGCGACGCCCGAGCAGGTCACGGCCGGAAGGAACCTCATCAACGGAACCACTGAAATTGCGCTTTTTAACGGGCAGATTCTTGAGCAGCATAGAGTTTGGCCAAGCGAAGCCCATCCCCTGCCCGAGCCCAACGCCCCCAAAGAACCCAATTAACCATGACCGGCCTTACCGAAGCGGAGATGGTCACCTACAAGCGCAAGATCAAGACGCGCGAGGAGCTGCGCGAGATCATCGGGCCGCGCCCCCGGGCGAAGAAGGTCATCATGTGCCACGGCACCTTCGACCTCGTCCATCCTGGCCACATCCGCCACCTGATCTACGCGAAGAGCAAGGCCGACATCCTGGTCACGAGCCTCACGACCGACCAGCACATCGCAAAGGCCAACTTCAGGCCCTTCGTGCCGGAGGCCCTGCGGGCGATGAACTTGGCCGCGCTCGAGATCGTGGACTACGTGGTGATCGACCAGAACCCGACCCCTATCGAGAACATCGCGTTCATCCAGCCCGACTACTTCGCCAAGGGCTATGAGTACAACAAGGAGGGCGTGCACCCGAAGACGCGCGAGGAGATCGCGACCCTGGACGCCTACGGCGGCGAGGTGATCTTCACTCCCGGGGACATCGTCTACTCCTCGTCCCGCATCATCGAGAGCCAGCCTCCCGACCTTGCGACGGACAAGCTGAACTCGCTCATGGAGGCCGAGGCCCTCACGTTCGACGGCCTCCGCGAGGCGCTCCTCAAGTTCAAGGGCGTCAAGGTGCACGTCGTCGGCGACACCATCGTCGACTCCTACACCTACTGCACGCTGATCGGGGGAAACACAAAGACCCCGACATTCAGCCTGAAGTACGACAGGCAGGTGGACTTCGTGGGCGGGGCGGGCGTCGTGGCCAAGCACCTCAAGATGGCGGGGGCCGACGTGAAGTTCACGACGGTGCTGGGGGACGACGCCCTGAAGGACTACGTCCTGAAGGACCTGAAGGACTACGGCATCGAGTGCGAGGCGATCATAGACCGGACACGGCCGACGACGCAGAAGAACCTCTTCACAGCGGGCGGCTACCACATGCTGAAGGTCGACAAGGTGGACAACCGGCCCGTCTCCGAGAAGACGCTCGGGCAGTTCACGAGGTCCATCTCCTCGACGGAGTGCGAGGTCGTCGTCTTCAGCGACTTCCGCCACGGCATCTTCAATGCCCGGACGATCCCCGTCCTGACCGCCGCCATACCCAAGGGGCCGATCCGGGTCGCCGACAGCCAGGTGGCCAGCCGGTGGGGGAACATCCTCGAGTTCCAGGGCTTCGACCTCATCACGCCCAACGAGCGCGAGGCCCGCTTCTCCATGGGCGACCAGGACTCGACCGTGCGCCCGCTGGCCCTCGAGCTCTACCGCAAGGCCAACTGCAGGTACCTGATACTGAAGATGGGCGCCCGGGGAATCATCACCTACAGGGCGCCGGACCCGAACGTCCGCTCCTTCATGACGATCGACAGCCTCACCGAGGACGTCGTGGACGCCGTCGGGGCGGGCGACGCCCTGCTCGCCTATGCCTCGCTCTCCCTTGCGCGGGGCGGGGGCCCGGTGGTCGCCTCGATCCTCGGCTCCGTCGCGGCGGCGATCGCCTGCGAGCGCGACGGCAACGA
>PLXR01000164.1 GCA_003151495.1 Opitutaceae bacterium | reverse complement strand
GCGGCGGCGGTTGCTCCTTGCGCGCTGTTCGGTTTCAGCTTCTCTTTGCCGGATGAGTCTGAGCAAAATTTTCCTGATCATCGTCGGCGTTTTCTGCGCGGTCGCGCTCGTGACCCTCTTTTGGTCCTTCGGCAGCTACAACAACCTCGTCACCCTCCAGCAGGCGACCAATTCGCAGTGGGCGCAGGTTCAGAACGTCTACCAGCGCCGCGCCGNNTCCAGCAGGCGCAGGGCCAGCTCGGCTCCGCCCTCTCCCGCCTGCTCGTCGTCTCCGAGAACTACCCGCAGCTGCGGGCCACGGAAAGCTTCCGGGATCTGCAGGCGCAGCTGGAGGGAACCGAGAATCGCATCGCGGTCGAGCGCGGGAACTTCAACCAGACGGTCCAGGCCTACGACACGGCCATCCAACGGTTCCCAGGAAAAATCATCGCGGGCATGTTCAACTTCTCCCCCCGTCCGTACTTTACCGCGACCGCCGGGGCGGAAACCCCGCCGAAGGTTGATTTTAGCGGGAAGTTCTAAGGCCGTTTCCTTCCGATGCGCTGGCATTATTTCCTGCCGGTGATCTTGGGTCTGCTCGCGCCGGCGGGGCGGGCGGCCGAGGTCATCCCTCCGGCCCCCACCGCATATTTCAACGACGCGGCAGGCGTCGTTCCCGCGGACACCGCCCGGGCGATCAACGCGCAGCTTGAGCAGTTCGAGCGCGACACCTCGGATCAGATCGTCGTCGCGATCTATCCGCACCTGCCGTCTGACTCGTCGGTCCAGGACTACACGTACCGCCTCGCCCAGTCCTGGCATGTCGGCCAGAAGGGACGCAACAACGGGGCCGTCCTCTTCATCTTTGTCCAGGACCACACTCTCTGGATCCAGACCGGCTACGGCCTCGAGGGTCCGCTGCCCGACGCGCTCTGCAAGCGGATCATCGACCAGGAGATCGCCCCCCGGTTCAGGCAGGGGGACTACCCGGGCGGCGTCCAGGCGGGCGTGAACGCGATGCTGGCCGCGGTCCGCGGCGAATATAAGGGCAATGGCAGCACCGCCGCCGACAGCGGCGAGAACGGCGCCGGACTGGGCCGGCTCCTCCCGCTCCTCTTCCTTTTCGCCTTCATCATCATCTCGTCGATCGTCCAGAGCCGGCGGCACGTCGTGTATAACGGCATCGGGCGCCGCAGTGTCTGGGGCGGCGGGCCGTGGATCTTCCCCGGCGGCGGATTTGGCGGCGGCGGGGGTTTCGGCGGGGGCGGGGGCGGCGGGGGATTTTCCGGAGGCGGCGGGAGTTTCGGCGGAGGGGGGGCCGGCGGGAGCTGGTAACATCATGCGCTGGCTATTTTCCAATCCCGCCAGAGTCGACCACGCCCGCATCGTGGAGGCGGTCGCCCGCGCCGAGGTCGGGACGTCGGCCAAGATCCGCGTCGTTGTGGGCCGGCACCGCGCGCCCGCTCCGGTGGCGGCGGCCCAGAAGCATTTCGACCGCCTGGGCCTGGCGCGCGCGCCGGAGCGCAACAGCGTCCTGATCTTCCTCGCCCCCCGATCCCGCACCTTTGCCGTCATCGGCGACGAGGGCGTCCACGCCAAGTGCGGCGACGCCTTTTGGACAGAACTCGCCGCCGCAATGGGAGTCTATTTCAAGGCCGGCCAATTCACCGAAGGGCTGGAGCACGGAATCGGGCGGGCCGGCGCGCTCCTGGCCGAACATTTTCCATCGCGATGAGCAAATCCCCCCCTTTCCTTTCGCTCGAGGTCCTGCGCCGCGTGCTGCGGGTCGCCCACTTTGACGGGACGTGCGTCCTGGCGGTGGCGGGCGCCCTCGCCCTCGCGTCGGCGGCCTATCACGATTTCACGGGCACGGGCATCGGCCTGCTGGTCGCGGGCGCCGGGGCGATCGAACTTCATGGCGCCGCGATGATGCGCCACGGCGACGAACGCGGCATGCGCTGGCTCATCGCGAGCCAGCTCTGCCTGCTCGTCGTTATTCTGGGCTACGTCGGGTGGCAGCTGTCGCATGTCGATGTCTCCCTGTGGCGGCAGGCGCTGCTGACCCCGGATGCGAAGAAACTGCTGAAGCAGTACGGCATGACCGAGGACGAATACCTGCATTCGGCCTACGTATTTGTCTACCTCGCCGTTGGCCTCCTCACCCTCATCTACCAAGGCGGCATGGCGATCTACTATTCCTGCCGCCAGGCGTCCGTCGAGACTGCGCTGCGGGAGATGAGAACCCATTCCAGCGCCTAGGCAGGCGATGCGGCGCCTCGATCAGTTTCTGGCCAACCTCGGCTATTGCTCGCGCCGCGAGGCGCGCGCGTGGGTGGAGGGGGGGCGAGTGACGGTGGGGACGGACACGGCGGACGACCCCGGCCAAAAAGCGGCGGCGGGCGAGGTCCGCGTAGATGGCGAACCGCTCGATCACCCGGAGGAACTGCTCCTCCTTCTGCACAAGCCGGTGGGAACAGTCTGTTCGCACGATGGACGGGAAGGCCCGCGGGTCTACGATCTCCTCCCACCGCGCTGGCAGCGGCGCAATCCGGCCGTGACCAGCATCGGCCGCCTCGACCAGGACACCAGCGGCGTCCTGCTCCTGACCGACCGCACCCAGCTGGTGCATCGGCGGACCTCGCCCCGGCACAAGGTGCCCAAGGTCTATCGCGCCACGCTCGACCGCGGGGCCGCCGCGGCCGAGGCGGCGGCGGTGACCGCGCTCTTTGGAGCGGGAACCCTCGTCCTGACGGGCGAATCCGCCCCCTGCCTCCCGGCGGCGCTGCGCTGGCGCAGTCCGCGCGAGGCCGAGCTCACGCTCATCGAGGGGCGCTACCACCAGGTGAAGCGGATGTTCGCGAGCCAGGGCCTCGCCGTGACGGCCCTGCACCGCGAGCGCTTCGGCGACCTGGAACTGGGCGATCTGCCGGCCGGCCAGTGGCGCGAACTGCCGCTGGACTGCGTGTGAGCTTGTCGAACGCCCCTTTCCACCTTTCAGTCTGGGCATGTACACGATCATCGGAGGCGACGGCCGGGAGTATGGTCCGGTTTCGGCGGATCAGGTCCAGGCCTGGATCGCCGGCGGACGGGCCAATCTCGAAACCAAGGCGAAGGCAGCTGGGACCGAGGAATGGAGGCGGCTCGGCGACTTTCCCGATTTCGGCGGCGGCGGCGGCGAACCGCCGCTGATCGCGCCGGGGCCTTCCACCCCCCAGGCGCCGGGCACTCCCCGCGCGACCCGCCAAAACCTGGCCGGGCGGGGCGCGCGGCTCGCCGCGGTCCTGGTCGACAATCTGATCTTCTTCCTCAGCGCGAGCCCCTTCGTCGTCGCGGCGATCAAGGAAGTCTCCTCGCGGGAAGACTACTCGCTCGAGTGGAACGACCTGACGACGATCGCGGCGGGCATGGGCCTGTGGATGCTGGGCTGGCTGGCCCTGGCCTTCGTCCAAATCTGGATGCTTTCGGTCCGCGGCCAGACGATCGGCAAGTGGCTCCTCCGGATCCGCATCGTCCGCTTCGACGGCGGCGGCAATCCCGGCTTCGCGCGCGCCTTTCTTTTGCGGAGCCTCCTGCCGGGGATTATTTGCAGCATCCCGAAGCTCGGCTGGGTCCTCGGGCTCGTCGACATCTGCTTTATCTTTCGCGCCGACCATCGCTGCGTCCACGACCTGGCCGCCGGCACCGTGGTCGTCACCGTGCAGCCGGCACCCGCAGGCGCAACGCCAATGCCTTCGCCTTGAAGATCGGCGAGGAGCAGGCGCCGTTGGCGCAGACAAACGCGGCCGACCGGGGAAAGCGGGGATAGATGTCCTCGCCCCGCGGCGCGGGCCCTTCGCGCCGGTCCCACCATTCCACCAGCTTGTGCGAGGTGGGCGCGCGCAGGGCCGCCGCGTAAAGCGCCTGCGCCTCCGGGTCATCCTTGCGGCCGATGACCGCGACATGGAGCGGGGGGGTGCGCGCCTCTTCCTCCGCCAGGAGCAGGCCGGCGACGTAAAAACCGCGCCCGTCGGTCAGGCCCGGCGCCAGGAGCCAGCGCAGCGCGGTCGCTCCCATCGCGGCATCCGCGGCGCGGCCGGTCGCCGGCGCGAGCGCGGCGGCGAACCGCGCCACGGCGACATTCTCGTCGAACTCCGGGCGCGGCTCGGGAAAGGCTCCCCGGCTTGAACCTCCGGCGGCGAAACCGGCGGCTGCGCCGCGGCTGAAATGCGCGCGAATAAAGTCCGCGGCCGCCGCCGCCCGCCCCAGCCAGGCCGGATCCGCGGTCAGCTGGTTCAGGGCGAGAAAGGCGCGGCCCATCGCGAGGGTGTCCGCGAGATAGGGGCCCGCCGCATCGCGCTCGTCGTGCCGAAATCCACCGCCCGGCAGCGCGCGGCGGGCAACGATCCAGTTGGCCGCATCCTCCGCCTCGCGGCGCGCGGCGGGATCGCCCGCGACCGCCGCGAATTGCGCCAGGGCGGCGATCGCCCAGCCGTTTTCCCGGGCGTAGCGATGCCGGTCGATGCGCGGAAGACCGCGGGCGCGGCGGCCGGCATCGTCCAGCGTGTAATAGCCGGCTCCCGGTTCGCCGGAGGGCAGATCGGCGTCCTGGCTGACATAAAAGGCACCTTCCGGACTCGTGAGAAAGTCCCGGAGGTAGCGCCGGATCGCCTGCGCGGTCTCAAGGCAGGCCGGGTCGCCCCCCTGCGCGCAGGCCAGGGAGTAGATCCGCAGGTTTTCCGCCTGCATCTGCATGATCTTCTCGAAGTGCGGCTCGTCCCAGTCCCCGCCGACCGAATATTGGTAGACCCCGCCCCACACCGGGTCGACGAGCTTGCGCTGGAGGCGCAGCGTTTCGCGCGCCCGGCGGGCGGCGTCCGCGTCTCCGACCGCCGCGTCCCGGAGGGCCAGTTCGACGTTGTCCCAATCGAGGTATTTGTGCGAGAAGCCCCAGCCCCCGCCCTTTTCGTCATAGCCGGCAATCCATTGCCTCCGCAGCGCGGTACGCCGATCGGCGGAAAGGACGGTCGCCGTCGCGGCCGGGGCCTCGGGCGGCGTGTCGTGATAATCGACCGGGGAGGGATCGTCGACGACCGCCTGGAGGAGGCGCGCCATCCCTCCCGGAGGGAGGTAACCCTGCTTCTTCACGATCTCCGTCCCGTCGGGCCCGTAGATGACGGTCGCCGGCCAGCCGTAGTCCTCGTAGCGATTCGCCAGGTCGGGGCGCGAATCCTGGTCGACCCGGACCGCGATGTAATGCTGGCGAAACAGGGCGATGACCCGCGGATCGCGGTAGGTCGTGTCATCCATCACATGGCACCAGTGGCACCACACCGCCTCGAGATCCAGGAGGACGAACTTCCGCTCGCGCTTCGCCTGGGCGAACGCGGCGGGCGACCAGGGCTGCCAGGCGATGGCGTCCGCGCGGGCCGCGGGCGGAGCCGCCGCGAGGACGAGCGCGGCGAGGGCGAAGGGGAGCCGGGGGCGGGGCAAAATCATCCGCCCTGTGCTACGCCCGAAGTCAGCGGCGGGACGCGGATTTCTTCGAGATCACAGCGTCCAGCGAGTAGCGCCCGGGGCCGAAGATGAAGATGATGGCGGAGGCGAAAAGGAAGAGGAACGGGGTGGCGGTCACGAACTTGTCGGAATCGGAAAAGATCGCGCGCAGGGCATCCTGCTCGGAGGTGACATAGGCGACGATCATCTCGAGGATGAAAATGGCCGAGAAGAACCGCGAGCCGAGGCCGAGCAGGAGGAGCAGGCCCCCAAAGCACTCGGTGCCGCTGACGACGACGGCGCTCAGGTGCGGCGCCGGGATGCCCAGGCTCGAGAAATACTGCGTCGGCCGCGAAAGGTCGGACAGCTTGCCCTTGCCGGCGATGAAGAACTGCCAGCCCCAGTAGAGGCGGACGAGGAGGAGAAGGAGCGACTGGAGACGGTCGCCAAAGATGGCGATCCGCCCGTTAAATTTAGCGAGGCAGGCGATCATGGGGTGGGAATTATTTCGGGGAGCGGCGGGGTGGCGCCGCGTTGAAAAACCATCCGAGTTTCATCCAGGTGGCAAACCATTCCTGAATCCGCGCCGCGCCGGCGCGCGGGGCCGCGGCCGCGATCGCCCGCGCGAGCGGAAGGCCGGCCCCGATGGCCTCCAGGAGCCGGTAGGCGGCCGGGTCGACGCGCTTGTAAAAAAGCCGGCCGCTGTGGCGGTGCACGACCAGATGGATCCGCCCGCGGCGCGGCGGCGGGACGCGCCGGGAGCGGCGGACCTTGCGGGCGGCGCCCTCGCGCGCGTTGCTCGCCTCCCCCCGCAGGGCGTCGCGCCGCTTGACCGCGGTGACGTAGGCGTCGACCGGGTAGTCGAGGGCGAGGAGCGAGAGATAGGGCTGGAGCCCGAGCCGCAGGCGGGCCGGGGGGATCGCGGCGATCTCCGCCGGCTCGGGGAGGGGCCGGCCCTCGCCGTCGAAGGCGACGGTCTGCGCCCACTCGAAGCGGGCGATGTCCCAGGCGAGCGCGGTTCGCGGCGCGGTCCATTTCGGCTCCTCCCGGATGAACTGCGGCAGGCGCGAGCAGAGGTTGCGCAGGGTGAAGGAGCGCGAGGGATATTTCGTGAGGTAGGCGCGCGCCAGCTGCGCGAACCGGTCCTCGCCGAGGAGGTGGCGCAGGCCGGGGCTGTCGTCGGCCGCGCAGTCGAGGAGGCGGAACCAATACATCCGGTTGTAAATTTCCAGGCGCTCGAATGCGGTCAGGCGGTCGTTGGGCTTTATGAACCCCGCGGCCACGTCCGCCATCGGCCGGTCGTCGGTCCAGCGCGGCTGCAGCCGCCCCTCCGCGGTGAGCGGGCGGATGACCGCGCGGGTCATCAGGCGCTGGAAGGCCCGCAGGTCGGCGGTGGATTTCATGGCTTTTTCCGCTGCCGCCTGGCCCCGGCGATGTAGGCGTTCGCCTTCAACGCCTCCTCATGCACCTCCTCGAAGGAGGGGATGTGATTGTCCCATTCGAGCAGCGTCGCGGTCACCCCGCAAAGCCGCGTGGCGTGGGCGTAGAGCCTCCAGACCGGGTCGAGCACCGGATGGTCGTGGGTGTCGAGAATGTACTTCTCGAACTTGGTGTGCCCGGCGACGTGGATCTGGCCGACCCGGTCGGCGGGCACGCCGTTCAGGTAGGCGTAGGGGTCGAAGCCGTGGTTTTTCGAGGAGACGTAGATATTGTTGACGTCGAGGAGAATGCCGCAATCCGCCCGCTCGACGACCTCGGTGAGGAACTCCCATTCGGTCATTTCGGAGACGTGGAATTCGGCGTAGCTGCTGACATTCTCCACGCAGATGGGGACCTCGAGGTAATCGCGCACCTGGCGGATCTTTTCGGCGGTCCGGCGGGCGGCCGCAAAGGTGTACGGCATCGGCAAGAGGTCGTGGGTGTAGGTCCCGTCCACGCTGCCCCAGCAGAGGTGGTCCGAGAGCCAGGGCGTGCCGGTGCGCTTGACCAGGGTCTTCAGCTTGCGCAGGTGCGCCCGGTCCGGGCGGTCGGCGGAGCCGAAGTACATCGAGACCCCGTGCTGCACCACCCGGTACTGCTCAAGGATCCTGTCCAGGAGCTCGAGGGGCCTTCCGCCCTCGACCATGAAGTTCTCGGAGATGATCTCGAACCAGTCCACGACCGGCTTCTTCGAGAGGATGTGCGAGTAGTGGGGCACCCGCAGGCCTATGCCTATGCCGTAGTCGGAGTGTCCGTTGAAACGGTTGGCGGGCATATTGAAAAAACGCGGCCGGCTTTTCGGCCGGCCGCGTCGCTAAAGGATCCGATAGGGCAAAGGCTGCTTTGCCCGTCCGGTCCCTTACTTGTTGGTGCTGCAGCCGCCCTTGCCCTTGCAGGAGTTCTGGCCCTTGCAGCCGTTGTCGCCGGCCTTGCAGCCGCCCTGGCCCTTGCACGAGTTCTGGCCCTTGCAGTCGTGCTTGCCCGCGTCCTTGGATGCGTCCTTGGACGAATCACCACTTCCGGCAGCGCCATCGGCATAAGCGCGCGTGGCCATCGATCCTGCGTAGAGCCCGGCCATGGCCGCGGCGGTGACGATGAAACGTGTCGATTTGTTCATAACAGACTTCTATTGTTGGGTTTCGGAGCTCCCGTCGTGGGCCGGCACCGTGCCGGCCCCCGCGGTGTGGTATAAGAGATACTACGGGGGGTATTATTCCCCCGTATGGGCGGGATTTCAACCGAGAACGGCATTCTTGGGCCGATGCCCAATATTGTCACAGAACCCGGTCGGCCAGGTCCCCACGAGCCCCGAAGAGGGCGAGATTCCCGAGGAAGTGGCGCACAAGCTCCACGTTCACACTGTCGCGACCCCCTGCCGTGTGGGGGGTTATGAAACAGTTGGGGGCGGACCACAGGGGATGCCCGGGGGGGAGCGGCTCGGGAACCATGACGTCCAGATACGCGGCGCCTATCCTGCCGGACTCAAGGCCCTTGATGAGCGCGTCCTGGTCGACCGTAGGTCCGCGGCCGACGTTGTAGAACCGGGCGCCCGGCTTGAAGCACGAGATCCGCCGCGCGTTCACGTAGTTCCGCGTGGAGTCGTTTTCCGGGAGCACGTTCACCACGTGGTCGGCCTCGGCAAGGACCATGGTCAGGCTCTCCTCCGCGACGACGCGGACCCCGGGCTCGCTCTGGATCCGCCGGCGCACCGCGTAGACCCGCGCGCGGAACGGGACCAGGAGCTGCGCGAGCCGCTGGCCTATGGCGCCGAACCCGAGGATGACGACCGTCTGGCCCGTCAGGAGGCGCGACTGGTCGCGCCTCTCCTGGTAGGGCCAGGAGCGGTCCCCGAGCTGCGTCGCGTGCGAGGGGAGGAGCTGTCGCGCGAGCGCGAGCATCATCGCCAGGACATGCTCGGCGCACGCGTCCTCGTAGACCCGCGAGGCGTTCGTGAACACGGTTCCGCGCGCACGCATCGCCTCGCGGAAGGCCGGGCTGTCGTAGCGGGTGTAGCCGGCGCTCGAGACCTCGATCCACCGGAGGCCGGGGTTGGCAATGCAGTCCTCGGGGTCGGGCTGCCCGAACGCGACCTCCGCCCCCGTGATCGTCGGGTCACGCTGGCCCAAGGCGAGGACCGAGCTGTTGCGGCTGTCGGAGAGCACGAGCGAGTGGCCGCCCGTCCCGCCCGCGAGCAGCGCCATGCCCTCGGGCCCGAAGTCCCCGTTGCACCAGATCTTCACCGGCCGACGGGGACCACGCTGATCCGGTGCGGGTCGGAAACGCTCCCAAGGTTCACCGCGTAGCGGTTCACGTTGTAGTACTGGACCTTCCCGCCGTACGAGACCCGGGCCTCGATGCTGAGGCCCCTTCGCAGGACCTCATCCTCCGCGCGGTACTCCAACCGGAAATCGACAGGCGCCGCGCCGGGGTTGCGCACGGTCTGCGATCCGAGCACCTGGGGCGGCTGGCCCTGGGCCGAGGCGTCCTCGACGCGGACCGTCACGGTGGCGTCCGCGGGGAGCGCGACGGGGCTGCCCAGGTCCACCTGGCCGGTGAGCACCCGCAGGGGATCGCCCTCGGGTGAAAGTTCCAGGTGGCCGCAGCCCGAAAGGGCCAGCGCCGCCACCGAGGCGAGGAGTCCAAGCTTGGTTCTCATGGGAGGTAGTCGGTGGTCATCACCTTGTCGGCGGTCAGCCTCCCCTTCGGAAGGATCCCCAGCTCCTCGAGCTGCCGGATCTGGAGGGCGTAGCGCTCGCGCGAGATCCTCCCCGTCTGGGAGTCGTCGGTGGCATTGCGCCCGATCACGAGCTTCTCGTCGACGATCATCTTGTGCGAGAACGCGAGGAACCCGTCGGTGACGTTGGGGTTCACCTTCTTCATGAGCTCGTGGGCCGGGGCCGGGTCCCCCTCGACGTAGTCCTTCCAGCCCCTGATGTACGCCGCCATGAACGCGCGCAGGGGGACGGCGTTCTTCTCCGCCCACCGCCGGTTCGCGATGATGCAGGTGTAGGCGTCAAAGCCCGCGTCCCAGGCATACAGGAACTTCGGGTACCTGGCCCCGCCCTTCACGATGAAGTACGGCTCGGCGGTGTAGAAGCCCTGCTGGATGAAGTTGGGGTCCGCGATGAAATTGCCGACCGCGAAGTTCTGAGGGATGATCTTGAAGTCGATGTGGTACTTGTTCTTCAGGTACGGCAGGAAGGCCCACTCCGGGCGGGCCATGATGGTCTTGCCGTCGAGGTCCTCGAAGCGCTTCACCGGGTTGTCGGCGTGGAGCATGAGGACCGACGGGTCGTTCTGGAACACCGCGCCGATCTGGACGATGGGAAGGCCCTGGCTGATCGCCAGGAGCGAATTCGTGGAATCCGACTGGCCAAGGTCGGCCTCGTCTGTCGCGACCTTCTGGGTCACGTACCCGTTCGGCCCCCCCTGGAGGATCGTCACGTCCAGGCCGGCGTCCCTGAAGTATCCCTTGGCAAGGGCCTGGTAGAAGCCCCCGTGCTCCGGCTCGGCCACCCAGTCGAGCTGGACGGTGATCTTGAAGGGTTTCGGCGCGCCCGGCGGGGCGTCGCCCCCGGCGTGTCGGGAGCATCCGGCCCCGGCGAGCGCCGCGCCGAGTCCCAGGGCGAGGAGTACGGGTCTAAGGGGCGTCATCCGGGGCAGATCCGTAGAGGAACGGGGGTGCGCCCGCAACAGCGCAGTACTCGCAGTCCGGGCAACTTTCATGCAATCTGGCCGCCATGAAAACGCTTCACGCCGCGGCCGCCGCACTGGCCCTCCTGGGAGGCTCCGCGTCGTCAAGGGCCCTGGAGCTCCACGCGCAAAGGACGTCCCCGGGCGACCTGGAGCTGACCGGCCGGATCCAGGGACTTCCCGCCGGCCAGTCCCGGTACGCCACCTGGAAGGAGCTCCGGGCGCTGCCGACGTCGCAGCTCCGCGTGGACGGGGAATTCGTCAAGGGTCCCCAGATGCTCACGGTCGTGTTCCTCTCCGACCTCCTGGGAGCCCTTCCGCTCTCCCCCGGGGCTGATTCGGTCCTGGCGACCTGCGGGGACGGGTACGCCGGAATCTACCCCCCGGGGTTCATCAAGAAATACAGGCCCTTCGTCGTCCTCGAGATCGACGGCAGGGGACCCTCGGACTGGCCGCCGCCCGGCCTCGCGTTCAACCCCGCCCCCTACGTCGTGACCGTCTCGGAGGAGCTCGTCCCGGCCGCCGCCCAGTTCCTGGACATCGAGCACAAGAAGCCGTGGGGCGTCACCACGATCGAGGTCGCATCGTTCGGGGAGCGCTTCCGGACGCTCTACTCGGGGATCTGGGCCTCGCCGGGACCTGCCGTCCGCGAGGGCAGGGAGATCTGGCTGAACTCCTGCGCGAGCTGCCACGCGGGACCCGCGGGGACCTTTGGCGGCACGAAGGCCGACCGGCCCTTCAAGGTCATCGTGGCGTATGCGGCCTACGACGCGCCCTTCTTCAGGAAATACGTGAGGAACCCGAAGTCCCTGGTTCCCAGCGCGCAGATGGAGGCCCATCCCCGCTACACGGACGGGCAGCTGGACGACCTGATCGCGTTCATCACGGCGGGCCAGGACTGACCCGGACGGGGACGGTCCGCCCGCCCACGAAAAAGGGGGCCCCTCGCGGGGCCCCCGTATTGCGCAGGCCGGGTCCGGGTTCAGTAGTGCAGCCGGATCGTGAGCGATGCCGATATCGGGGCGCGGACGTAGATCACGTCGTTGCCCGCGAAGCTCGTGTCAATCGGGTCAAGGATGCGGGCATTCGTCAGGTTGGTGATGTTGAGGCGGACGTCCCAGCGCTTGGTCGGGGCGTATGCGATGTAGGCGTCGACCTGGGTCTCGCCCGGGATGTGGAGGAGGCCCTCGTCATCCTGGTTCTGCCGGCCGATGAAGTTCGGGCCGCCGCCGATGTCGAATCCGTAGGGCAGCTTGTAGTCGACGAACAGGTTCCCGAGGACAAGCGGGACGCCGGGGGCGCGCTCGCGCCCGCCCGGGGGCGAGTACGAGTATCCCTGGTAGGCGCCGTAGTTGACGGCGCCGACCCCCGTGCCGAACGTGCCGTCGACCGGAGTCGTCGTCGCATAGGCGTCGAGGTAGTTCCCGGTCTCCTCGAAGAAGGAACCGAAGAGGGTCACCCGCTGGTAGGTGAGGTTCGCATTGATCGACAGCCGCTTGGTGGGCTGGAAGACGGCGTCCAGCTCGATGCCCGTGCTCCTCACGATGGTGTTGGGGAGCGCCGCCTCGCCGTGGGGAGGGGGGGGCTGCGGCTCGTTCTTGATCTGCTGGTAGGCCGCCACGCCCACGAAGAGCGTGTTGTTCAGGAAGCTCCCCTTGTAGCCCGCCTCGTAGAGGGTCGACCGGTTGTTGATGTCCGAGGCAACGGTTGCGGCGCCGTGGTTGCCGTTGTAGATGCCGCCGAAGTTCGTCTGGCCGTGGATGGCGTCCACCTCGTCATAGGTGATGTACACCGACTGGGTGTCCGTCAGCTTGTAGACAAGGCTCAGGAAGTACGAGGGGTCGTTCTTCGACGCCGCATACTTGTAGAGGGCGCCGCGATTGTAATAGACCGGCGAGGGAAGCGAGTAGTAGCCGTAGTAATTGACGAACGGGATGGTCCCGTAGATGGTCGAGGAGTCGTCGGCGAGGTTGACGGCGGCCTGGACCAGGGGCGGGTTCGCGGTGTTCGCGTTGATGGCGTCCTCGCGGAAGCCGAGGATCGCCGAGAGGTTCTTGGTCAGCTTCACGTCGTCCTGGATGAACGCTGCGTAGTCCTTGATCGTCGTGTCCTGCATCTCCTGGTAGCTGTAGCCCGGATGGCCGGGAACCTGCAGGCCCGAGCCCCAGGTGTTGTTCTCAATCGCGAACCCGGGATAGAAGATGTTGGCCAGGGAAAGGCTGAGGTCGTAGAGGGCGAACGGCTCCGACGAGTAGTCGTCGCCGGAGCGGACATACTGGTACCGCAGGTCGATGCCCGTGATCAGGTTGTTCTCGATCGGGCCGATGTTGAACTTGTCGTGGAACTCGGTCCTGTCCTGGAGGTTCAGGTTCCTCGGCACCCACTCGTCATAGCCGTAGGTCTCGAACTTGTTCGAGTGCTCGAGTCCGTAGTAGGCCAGGTTCACCACGCTGGCATCGGCCGAGATCGTGTAGGTGCTCTTCAGCTGGGCCTGGAAGAACTTTGAGCGCGCGGTGTCGTGCGGGCCGACGAGCGAGTCATAGCCGGGGAGCTTGGTCGTGTGGGCCGTTGCGGGGTCCACGGTCACGAATGCGCCGTCCGTCCCGCTGGGATAGTTGGTCCGGGGGTCGCCGTCGGAGGGAAGGTAGATGTCATAGCCGTAGTAGGCGATGGGGCCGGTCACGGACGGGCTGGTCGGTCCGGCGATGTAGCTCCCGTTCCAGATGAAGTTCTGGGTGACGCGGTTGGCGCCCGTGTCCTCGTTGGTGTAGGTCGCGAAGCCCTGGGTCCAGAACTCGAACTTCATGGCCGTGCTCATGAGGTAGGTGAGGGCGAAGTAGAGGTCCTGCGTCTGGTCGTTGCCGTTGACGTAATATTCGTCGCCGTACCGGGCGAGGTAGCTCACGCGGTAGGCGAGCTTGGGGGTGATCGGGCCGCCGAAGTCCAGCGTGTACTGGGGGTTGCCGTATGAGTGGCCGCTCGTCCACGTGCCCAGGGTCGCCGAGAAGTCGTAGTGCTCGGCGTCGAAATAGGGCTCCTTGGAGACAAAGTTCACGTAGCCGCCGGGACCATTGCCCTGCGGGCCGAATACCGCCGTTCCGGGACCCTTGACGATGTCCATGGCCTCGACCCCGTTGAAGGACAGGGGCACGCTGTTGCGCGAGTACGCAATCTGCTGGCCGTTGACGTACACCTGGGCCTCGTCCCCGCGGATCTGGGGGACGCCCGGGATCCCGTAGTCGGCCGCGGCGTAGACGCCGGGGGAGAACTGGCCGAAGTCCATCGCGTTCTTAACCTGGCGGTCGTCCATCCAGGCCTTGTTCACGCTCGATACCGAGCGCGGGATGTCGATGATGCTCCGGTCGTCCCCGTAGACGCTGCTGATCGGGCGCACCGTGGGGAGGATCTGGTCCTCGAGCGGCACGTCGCTGACCGTGTACTTCTCAAGCTTGGTGACCTTCTGGTTCTCCGCGGCCGAGACCGTGTTCGAGGGCGCCGATGTCGAGGAGTCCGGCGGCGGCGTGGACGACTGTGCATGAAGGCTGGCGCCCGTGAGGACGGCAATGCCGAGCAGGATCGGGCGCATGCGCACGGTTTTCGTGTTCATTGGGTTCATGTGCTTAGGTGTTGGTTTGGCCCAACCCAGCAACCCTCATGCCATGCGCGCCGGCAGCGTGCCCCCAAAATCACCCCCCATCTGGGTGCCATCATCCGCGATGCCGGCTCCCGCCCGCCGCCCCAAGACGAAAAAGGGGGGCCCATCGGGCCCCCCTTTCCCAGGTGAATCCGGACTCCTCAGTAGTGCAGGCGGAAGGTCACGGAAGCCGAGATCGGCTTGCGGACAAACACCGTGTCGTTTCCGGCAAAGCTCACGTCGATCGGGTCGAGCACCCGGTTGTTGGTCAGGTTCGAGACGTTCACCCGGATGTCCCATTTCTTTGTCGGGGCGTAGATGACATATCCGTCGATCTCGTACTCGTTCGGGATGTAGAGCGCGTCCTCGTCGTCGGCGTACTGCTTGCCGATGAAGTTCGGGCCCGCGCCGACGCCGATGCCGTTCCTGAACTTATACTCGACGTACAGGTTGGCGATGAGCTGGGGGACGCCCGGGGCCCGCATGCGGCCCGTCGGCGGCACGTAGCCCGTGTAGTTCACAGCCCCGACCCCGGTGCCCGGCTTGCCATCGACGATGGTCGAGGTCGAGTAGGCGTCGAGGTAGTTGCCCGTCTCCTGGAAGAAGTAGTCCCCGAACGCCGTGGCGTCCTGGAACGTCATGTTCCCGTTGATCGTCAGCGCCTTCGTCGGCTGGTAGATCACGTCGAGCTCGATGCCGTTGTCCTTGATCCTGAACGGGGGGCCCTTTAGCTGGGACTCAACCTTGTCCTGCTGGAACAGGGAGGCGCTCACGAAGAGCGTGTTTCCAAGGTAGCTCCCCTTGTAGCCTACCTCGTAAAGCGTGCTGCCCACCGAGATTGAGGTCCCCACCGTCCCGGCGTTGCCCTGGGGCAGCTGGCCGATCCCAAAGGCCGTGCCGTTGCCGCCGCTGTCGACGCCGCCGAAGTTCGTGGCTCCGTGCGTGGCGTCCACGCGGTCGTAGGTCGCGTAGACGGACTGGGTGTCAGTGATCTTGTAGATCAGGCTGACGAAATAGGACGGATCGTACCGCGAGGCGGTGGCGCTGTAGGTGCCGCCGCGGTCGAAGAAGATCGGGGTCGTCAGCGGGACGTACTCGAAATACTGGTTGTAGTAGCCGACCTGGGTGAACGGGGGATTCGCCGAGTTTGCGAATATGTAGTCCTCGCGGAACCCGAGGATGGCCGAGAACTTGTCGGTGAACCTCACGTCGTCCTGGATGAACACCGCCGAGTCCTTGATCGTGCTGTCCTGGTGCTCGACCGTGCTGTACCCGGGATGCCCGGGGACCTGGAGACCGCTGCCCCAGGTCATGCCCTCGGCGTAGTATCCCGGGTAGAAGATGTTGGAGAGCGACTGGTTCACGTCGTAGTAGGTGAACGGCTCGGTCTGGTAGTCGTCGTAGGCCCGGAGGTACGTGTACCGGTAGTCGAAGCCCGTGATGATGTTGTTCTCGACCTTCCCCGTTTCGAACTTTGTGTGGAATTCGAGGCGGTCCTGGATCGACTCGCTCCTCGGGATGTACTCGTCGTAGCCGTAGGTCTCGAACTTGTTCGAGTGCTCGAGCCCGAAATACGCCAGGTTGACGATCGAGGTGTCGGTCGAGAGGCCGAGCGTGGTCTTCAGCTGGCCCTGGAAGAGCTTCGACCGCGCCGTGTCGTAGGGCCCCACGAGGGCGTCATAGGCCGGCAGCTTCGTCGTGTACGCATGCGCGGGATCCACGATGACGTAGGATCCGTCGGCGATCGTCGTGTAGGGGTCGTTCGGGTGGGCGTAGATGTCCACGCCGAAGGGGAAGCCGTATTGCGAGATCGAGGGGATCGCCGGGCCGCCGATGTAGGTTCCGTTCTTGATGAACTGCTCGGTCACGCGGTTGGCGCCGGTGATCTCGTTCGTGCGGGCCGCAAACCCCTCTCCCCAGAGCTCGAACTTGAGGTTCTTGGTGGCCAGGTACGTGAAGGCGGCGTAGACGTCCTGGGTCTCGTCATGGGAATTGAGGTAGTAGCCCTCGCCGTAGCGGCCGAGGTAGCTCACCCGGTACGCGAGCTTGTCGCTCAAGGGGCCGCCGACATCGATCGTGTATTCGGGGTTCGAGTAGGAGTGGCCGCTCGTCCAGTAGCCGAATGTCGCCGAGATGTCCGAGTGGTCGCGGTCAAAGTAGGGTTGCTTCGGCACGAAGTTGACGTAGCCCCCCGGGCCGTTGCCCTGCGGCCCGTAGACCGCGGTGCCCGGGCCCTTGACGATGTCCATCGCCTCCACGCCGTTGAACGAGAGGGAAACGCTGTTGCGGGAGAACGGGATGATCTGGCCGTCCACGTAGATCTGGGCGTAGTCGCCGCGGATCTGGGGGACGCCCGGGATGCCGTAGTTCGCCGAGGCGTAGACGCCCGGCGAGAACTGCCCGAAGTCCATCGCGTTCTTCACCTGCCGGTCGTCCATCCACGCCTTGTTCACGCTCGAGACCGACCTGGGGATGTCGATGATGCTGCGGTCATCCCCGTAGACGCTGCTGATCGGGCGCACGGTGGGGAGCACCTGCTCGGTGATCGGCACGTCGCTGACCGTGTATTTCTCGAGGGTCGTGACCTTCTGGTTAGAGACCGAGCCCGACGACGAGTCCGAGGAGCTTGCCGGGGGGGGCGTCGAGGACTGGGCGCGGAGCCCAGCACCGAGGGCCAATGCGAGCCCCAGCAGCACGGGGCCCCTTACGAGGTGTTTCTTGGTTTGTAGGTACATGAAGGTTATTTCCGTTTGTGATCGTAGGGATGCAATGCGCTCATGCTGTGGGCCCGGAAGGCCTCAGCCTCAAAATCATGCAATCAATTTTCTATTAATGGTTTACGATTAGCTATCTGCCCCCCGATTGGAGGTCGGCCGGCATGAGGTCGAATCGAACAAATTTATCGACCGGGATCAATTGCGGAATGATCTTTAGCTGAAAGAGGTCGTTGACCTGCTCCTCCAGGCGGCGGCGGGTCATGAGGCCGATCCGCTCGCCCTCGGCGGGACGACCGGAGACGATATTCGACTCGCGCATGGCCGTGATCGAATAGTCCATGAACTCCTCGGACATGTTCGGGTTGACCTTGGCGATGAGCGCCTTCCCGGGAGCCGGGTCCCCGTTCATGAAGTCGGTCCAGCCTCGCACGGATGCGGCGACGAACGCGCGGACCTCGGTGGGATGCTCCCTCGCGTAGGCCTGGGTCGTGAAGAGGACCCGGTAGGGGCGGAACCCCGAGTCGGACATGAGGAGTGTCCGCGGGTGGCCCCCGTTCTTCCGGACATAGTAGGGCTCGTTCGTGACGAAGCACTGCTGGATGAAGTCCCTGTCCGCCATGAACTGCGCGATCCCGAAGTTCGAGGGGATGAGCCGGAAGTCGATGTGGTAGTGGACCTTGATGTAGTCGATCCAGTTGGATCCGGGCACGCCCATGATTGTCCTGTCATTGAGGTCCGCGAACGTCCTCACCGGGCTCTCCTCGTGGACGAGGATGGCCTGGGGATCGCTCTCCATGTAGACGCCGACCACGACGAACGGCAGACCCCTCGAGACAAAGACGGCGATGTCGTCGCTGCGGCTGACGGCGATGTCGCACTGGCCCGCGAGCATCAGCTGCCACTCCAGGACCCCGGGCCCCCCCGGCAGGATGTCCACGTCGATCCCGGCGTCCCTGTAGAACCCCTTTGCCACCGCCTGGTAGAACCCGCCGTGCTCGGCCTGGGGATACCAGTCGGTCTTGAACCGGATCTTCGGGAGCGCGGCGGGCCCCGCGCCGTCCGGGACGCTCACGGGCGCGGGCCTGGAGCACCCGGCAAGGGAGGCCAGGAGCGCCGAGAGCAGGCAGAGGGCGCGTCTGCGCGGGCGGGTTGGGCTCATCAATTGTCGGCCTGGCTGAAGGAGTCGTGCCACTTGTGGAGCGCGAGCCAGCTGAGCGCAATCACGCCCGCAACGAAGATGAACCCCAGGAGGCAGCCCACCGCGGCCGTCGCGAAGAGCGCGCCCATCTGGAACTGGGAGCTGTAGATGATCGTCAGGAAGCCGAGGCCCCCCTGCCCCCCCGCGCTGTTCCCGGCGATGTAGTCGCCGACGATCGCCCCGATGGGCGCGAGGGTGGCCGCGATCCTCAGCCCCGTGAAGAAATACGGGAGGGCCGAGGGGACCCGCAGGAGAAGGACCTCCTGCCACTTCGTCGCCTTGCACATCGTGAAGAGCGCCACGAGGTTCCGGTCCGTCGAGATGAGGCCCTGCGTCGTGTTTACGACCATGGGGAAGAAGCAGATCAGGAAGGTGATGATCACGACGCTCTTCAGGCCAGGCCCCACCCAAAGGATGAGGATCGGGGCTATGACGATGATCGGCGTCATCTGGAGGATCATCAGGTACGGGTAGAAGCTGGCCCGGACGAGCGGCGAGAGGGAGAGGAAGAGCGCGAACACGAAGCTGAGGCAGACGGCCAGCACGAAGCCGAGGAGGGCCCCCCCGCCGGTGTTGAGCGCAGCGCCCCAGAGCGCGGGCCCCTTGTCGACGAAGGCCCGCGCCACCTCGTGGGGCGTGGGCAGGAGGAAGCGCTGGTCGGCGCTCAGCGAGAGGCAGACGACGTACCACGCGACGATCATGCCGATGCCGGTCACGAACGGCAGGAGCCTCCTGGCCAGGGAGGGCAGGCCCTTGGCCGCTCCCGCGCTCATGCGTGGAGCCTTTCCACCGAGCGGAGGATCTTCGACACCTCCGCGACCAGCTTCTGGAAGCCGGCGGACTCGCGGGTCTCCTCCGTGCGGGGATAGGGGAAGTCCACCCTCACCTCGCTGTGGACCCTGCCCGGGTTCGCCGAGAGGACGATGATCCGGTTCGAAAGGAAGACCGCCTCGGCGACCGAGTGGGTCACGAAGAACGCGGTCCACGCCAGCTGCTGGCGTATCGCGAGGAGCTCCTCGTTCAGGTGGTCCCGGGTCATCTCGTCCAGGGCCCCGAAGGGCTCGTCCAGGAGGAGGATCCTCGGCGAGACGCTGAGCGCCCGGGCGATGGACACGCGCATCTTCTGGCCTCCCGAGAGCTGCCGGGGGTAGTAGTCCATCCTGTCCGCAAGGCCCACGAGCGAGAGGGACTTCTTGACCACCTCGGAGCGCGCGACCGGGTCGGAGCCGTGGAGGCGGAGCGGCACCTCGACGTTCTGGGCCACGGTGCGCCAGGGCAGGAGCGTCGGCTCCTGGAAGACGAAGGCGAGCTTCTCCACGGCCCGGGCCGGCTCGAGGCCGTCGACCACGATCCGGCCCGACGAGATCGGGCTCAGGCCCGAGATCAGCTTGAGGATCGTCGACTTGCCGCAGCCGCTGGGGCCGATGAGCGTGATGAAGTCGCCGCGGGCGGCGGCGAACCCGACCTTGTCGAGGATGAGCGGACCGTCGCCGTAGCGCTTGTCGACATCCCTGAGTTCAACGATCGGCAGTGGGGCCTCCTGCCTCATGAAACCGCCGGCTCCCGGGCGAAGGGGTTGACGGGGTAGGTCTTCATCTTGCCGGGGTTCAGGAGCGCAGCCGGGTCGACCTCGGCCTTGAAGGCCCTCTTCTCGGCGATGTTCGGGTGGCGCCCGCCCTCCTCGAGGAAATACGTGTGGGGGTTTGCGATGTAGACGCCTATCTCCTCGCAGCAGCGCAGGATCTCGTCGAGCCTCTCCTCCGACTTGAAGAACACGATCGGGATCCCGCCGACGAGGACCTCGTCCGGCTTGATCCGCATCATCTTCGCGTTGCCCGCGGTCCATTCGAGGTGGAAGAGGATCTCCCCGGGAAAGCGCCTTCTCAGCTCGGCGAACTGCTGGCGGAAGTTGGGCCCGAACCCGGCCTGGAGGTAGGTGATCGTGGGGTCGGCCTTGATCGCCCAGAGCGTCGTGTGGTTCCAGGTGTAGTCCGTGAGGAAGGGGGGCCTGGGGGGGTCGGTGAGCGCCTTCTGGTACACGCAGTCGATGCCCGCGGCCTTGGCCTGGGCGATCGCCTCGGCGGCCTGGGCGCGGTCGATCAGCAGGAACGTGATCGAGTCCCCGGGGCGCAGGTGCTTGGCGAGCGGCTTGAAGTACGAGGGGATGGGCCACTCGAACTGGGTCACCAGGCGCTTGCGCCAGTCGAGGCGCCTGGCGGCGGCATCCGACCAGTCGAGGAGCGCGTCCCAGCTCGGCGAGCTCAGGATCAGCTGGTCGTAGTCGACCTTCGGGGCGAGGCGCATCTCGACCTCGACCATGAGACCCGTGGTCCCGTACGTGTGGAGCGCCTTGAGGCTCTCGGCCTCCTCGAGGCGTACGAGCCTGGGGTTCTCCTCGCAGGTCATCATGGTGATCGCCCTGACGTTGCCCGGGGCGTTGATGCCGCCCCAGGTGATCGACCCGATCCCGCCGGATCCGCCGCACAGGAACCCCCCCATGGTGGACTTCATCCATGTGGACGGCATGCAGCGGAGCTCCCAGCCGGCCTTCCTGGCCTCGCCCTCGACCGTGCCGAGCCGGGCTCCCGCCTCGACGTGGGCCACTCCCCCGTCGAGCGAGATGATCCGGTCGAGCCTCGAGAAGTCGATGACGACGCCCCCGTAGATCGGGACGCACTGGCCGTAGTTGCCGGTGCCCGCGCCCCGCGGGACCACGGGGACGCGCGCCCGGCAGCAGGCCGCGACGACGGCCCGCAGCTCGTCCATGCTCCCCGGGCGCACGGCCATGTCGGCGCGCTTGCTCTCAAGCTGGCGCAGCAGGACCGGCGAGTACCAGAAGTAGTCCTTCGACAGCGTCTCCAGCGTCTCCCCGGAATCGACGAGCTCCCCCGCGCCGACGATCGCGCGCAACTCCGACTTTAGTACGACCATTTGGGCATCCATCATGGGCAGAGAGCAAGAATGTTGCCATAGCCGGCGGGGCCGCAAGCCGTCGTTTTGCCTTTGGCCGTCCGGGGCATGCTGGAGCCTTGCCGCCCGGAGCGTCTGGCACATAGCGTGCTCTCCGCAGCCCCCCCCAACCCGGCATGCTTCTTCTCAAGAGGGCCCGCGTGCCCGCCGCAGTGCTCCCCGCCCCGGTCGCCCTCCCGGCACCGGGCCCGACGGAGCCGTCGGTGCTCTGCGACATCGAGATCGTCGGGACGAGGGTGACCTCGGTCCGGCGCTCAGCCGGGGCGTCCCCGGGCGCGGCCGTCGACCTTGACGGGGCGCTCGTGTTCCCGGGCTTCGTGGACGCCCACGTCCACCTTGACAAGGCCCACACGTGGGACCGGGCCCCGAACCGCAGCGGGCGCTTCCAGGAGGCCCTCGAGACCCTTTCCAGGGACAAGGAGAACTGGACGAGGCCCGACCTCCTGCGGCGGGCCGGGTTCGCGCTCCACTGCGCATGGGAGCACGGCACGCGGGTCGTCCGGACGCATGTCGACACCTGGCTGCCCTGGGGCGAGGTGAACCACGCCGCCATGCAGGAGCTGCGCGGGGCGTGGAAGGGGAGGATCACGCTCCAGACCGTGCCGCTCACGGCCGTGGCGAACTACGCCGGCTCCCAGGGGGACGCGGTCGCCGACCTCGCCCTCAGGTACGGGGCGTGCGCCCTGGGGGGCTGGTCGCCGATGTCCCCGGACCTGCCCGCGCAGTTCGACCGCCTCATTGCGATCGCAAGGGACCGGGGGGTGGGGCTCGACCTGCATGTCGACGAGAACGGCAACCCGGGGGAGGAGGTCCTCCGCACGCTGGCGGAGGCCGTGATCCGCAACGGATTCACCCTGCCGGTCGTGTGCGGGCACTGCTGCAGCCTGTCCGTCCAGGCGCCCGAGCGGCAGCGCTCGACGATCGCGCTCGTGAGGGAGGCGGGGATCCGGGTCGTGTCGCTGCCGATGTGCAACCTCTACCTGCAGGACAGGCGCGGGCCCGAGTTCCCGCGGACGCCCCAGTGGAGGGGGATCACCCTCGTGCACGACCTCCTCGACGCCGGTGTCCCGCTGGCCTGCGCGAGCGACAACGTCCGCGACGCCTTCTTCGCCTACGGCGACTTCGACGCCTCGGAGGTCTACATCCAGGGCCTGCGCCTGGCCCACCTGGACTCGCGCCTGGGCGAGTCCGTCTCCGTCGTCACCACCGCGGCCGCCGACATCATCGGGGCTGCCGGCATGGGCAGGGTTGCGGAGGGGGCACCGGCCCACCTCGTCATCTTCCCCGCCCGCTCGTTCAGCGAGTTCCTGAGCCGGCCGGGCTCGAGGCGCCGCCTGGTCGACGGCGAAAGCATCCGCGACGCGCGCCCCCCGGGCTACGAGGAGCTGCGCTAGTCCCTTCCCCCACCCCCGTCGTTCGCCAACCCAAGGATCCCCCTCCCATGCAACTCAGACTCTGCAAGATCGTCCTGACGGCCCTGTCCACGCTCTTCCTCGCCGTGGTCGTCTTCAACAACCTGACCGACCCGAACTCGAACTACCAGTTCGTGAGGCACGTCCTCAGCATGGACACGACGTTCCCCGGGAACGCGCTCATGTACCGCTCGATCCATGCGCCGATCCTGCACAAGGCGTTCTACGCCTCGATCATCGGCTGGGAGTCGCTCTGCTGCGCCGTCATCGGCGCCGGCGCACTGCGGCTCTGGAAGGCCCGGGGCGCGCCGCTGGCCGAGTGGAAAAGGGCCAAGGGGCTCGCCTCGCTCGGCCTCACGGCCGGCCTTGTCCAGTGGTACCTGGCGTTCATGACCGTGGGCGGCGAATGGTTCCTCATGTGGCAGTCGAGGATATGGAACGGCCAGGACGCGGCCTTCCGGCTCTTCGTGTTCATGGGCCTGAGCCTCGTCTTCCTGAATCAGTCCGACGAGTGACCGCAGGCGCCCAGGGCCCAGGGCACCACGTGGAACTTGGGGGGGCTGAACACGACCTGGAGCCCGGATGACAGGCCCGAAGGGAGCGTGAACGGCACCGTCAGGACCGGCAGCCCGCACAGGCTCGCCGGCGAGGTGAGGGAGAGCATGCGCAGCCGGTTGGCAGGCGTCAGCCCGTCCCTCGCGAGGGCTGCGAAGGGCGTCGCCGGCATGATGAGGAAGTCGTGGCCCAGGAAGTACCGGGACCAGGCGCGCCGAATCGCCTGGAGGCTCGGCTCCACGGCGGCAAGCTGCGCCGGGGAGACCGCCCGCGCCCTTTCCAGGCGGTCGATGAGGAGGGGGCCGTACCTCGAGCGGTACCGGTCGGCCCACTTCCGCTGGATCTTCCAGGTCTCGTGGCCCGCCAGGACGCCGTAGACCTCGGCGGCCGGGCCGAACGCATCGACGAGCTCCCGGGCGAGCCTGTCGTCGGCGGGATCGGCGAGGCCCGCGGCCGCCGCCCGGTAGGCACCGGCCACCTCGGGGTCCATCCCCGGCATCTCGATGAAGTACCCGTGAGGCGCGCGGGGGGCCTCGCCGAACCGGACGAGCGCCGCGAACACCGTGCCCATGTCCCCGGCCGACCGGGTGAACCATCCGGCGGTGTCGAAGCTTGGGGCGAGGGGCACCGCGTCCTGCGCCCAGGGGTCCCCCGGGATCCCCCTGTACCCGAAAATCCCGCAGAACGCCGCAGGGACGCGGATGGACCCCCCGGTGTCGGTCCCGATCGCCAGGGGGACGATGTCGGCGGCCACCGCCACGGCGGAGCCGCTGCTCGAGCCCCCGGAGGTCCGTCCCGGGAACCTCGGGTGCTCGCAGTCCCCGTAGTGGGCGTTCTCGCCCGTCAGGCCCCAGGCGAACTCGAAGAGGTGGGTCTTGCCCGCGAGGACCGCGCCTGCGGCGCCGAGGTCGCGCACGATCCGGGAGTCCTCCGCCGGGGCGGGCCGGACCTCGGGCAGGAACGAGGAGCCGGCACGGGTCGGCATGCCGGCGACGTCAAAGAGGTCCTTGAGCATGTACGGGACCCCGCGGAGGGGGCCGGAGGCCGACGCCGCGGCAAACGCGGCGGCGAGGGCCTTCTCGTCCCTCAGGGCCGCGACCGACGAATGGCGTTGGGCGGGAGCAAGATGCGTCTCCACCCGCCGCAGCACCTCACGTGCGGCCGCCTCGGGGTCGAGCTGCTGCCATTCGCCAAGGTTCATGGCCCGCAACCGTCGGACCACTTGGCCCAAATCGCAACCCGGGGATGCACCCCCCGGGGGCCCGCCGAGGGGACACCAATTATATTAGACTTGTCTAATTACTGCCTTGACTCGGCCCCCGGCCGCGGGCCTTCTGGCCGCCCCAAGCCGTGAGCCGACCCCCGTCCCCCAGGACCCCCATCCGCGTCATCCGCTACACCCGGCGGTTCGCCGGCCAGTGCTCGCGGCACGGGAGGCGCCTCTTCGACCTCGTGGTCTGCGACGCCATCGTGAACGGCTCGAGGCGCGTCGTCGAGCCGCGGGGGCCCCGGGGCGGGCCCGTCATCCTCTTCGAGAAGCCCCTGCCGGCGGCCCCCGGGAGGGGGGCCGGGGCGAGGGTCAGGGTGCTGGGCGAGCTGACCCCCGGGGGCTGCGTCGCGCTCCTTTTGCTGGCCCCGATCCTTCCCGGGAAAAAAACCCGGAAATTGCGGGATTTTTGAGTCGCTCCTGCCCGAAATGAGTGCGTCAACAAGGGCTCCCCTTTAAGCCATGTCAAAAGCCACTCCCCCCAAACCCACCGCACCGGCCCCGGCAGCCACGCACGTCCGCGAGAAGAACATCGAGCTCGCCCTCTCCTCGATCACCAAGGAGTTCGGCGAGGGCTCGATCATGCGCCTGGGCAGCAACGCGAAGATGAAGGTCGAGACGCTCTCGACGGGCTCGCTCGCGATCGACCTGGCGCTCGGCGTCGGGGGGCTCCCGAAGGGGCGCATCGTCGAGATCTACGGGCCGGAGTCCTCGGGAAAGACCACGTTCTGCCTGAGCGTCATCGCCGAGGCCCAGAAGAAGGGCGGCCTGGCCGCCTTCATCGACGTCGAGCACGCGCTCGACCCGAAGTACGCGCGCGTCGTCGGCGTCAAGCTGGACGACCTCCTCGTCTCGCAGCCCGACAGCGGCGAGGACGCGCTCAACATCATGGAGACGCTCATCCGCTCCAACAGCATCGACATCATCGTCCTGGACTCGGTCGCCGCCCTGATCACAAAGGCCGAGCTCGACGGCCAGATGGGCGACATGACGATGGGCAGCCAGGCCCGCCTCATGTCGCAGGCCATGCGCCGGCTGACCAGCGTCGTCAGCAAGACCCAGTGCGTGTGCATCTTCACGAACCAGATCCGCGAGAAGATCGGCGTGATGTTCGGCAACCCCGAGACGACCTCGGGCGGCCGGGCGCTCAAGTTCTTCTCGTCGATCCGCATCGACATCCGCCGCAAGGACCAGATCAAGACCCCCGAGGGCAAGGTCATCGGCAACCGGACGAAGATCAAGGTGGTGAAGAACAAGGTCGCCCCGCCCTTCACCGAGGTCGAGTTCGACATCATGTACGACGAGGGCATCTCCGCCTCTGGCTCGCTCCTTGACCTCGGCCTCGAGCACAAGATCCTGGAGAAAAAGGGCTCGTGGATCACGTACCTGGGCGAGCTCGTCGGCCAGGGGCGCGACGCGGCCAAGCAGACGATCCGGGAGAAGCCCGAGCTCGCGGAGAAGATCTCCAAGGCGATCCTGGAGAAGGCGAGCGTGACCGGCGGGACTGTCGTGACCGGCGGCGCGGCGGAGTGACGGGGAGCCGGGGCCGCGCCCGGCGGGTAATACTTGCCTAAAAATCGGGGCGTGGAAAACCTCATGGGCTCCCGCCCTCCCCTCCCGAGAAGGGCCCGCGAGGCCGTCCCCGTCGCCCTGCCAATCCCTCCCATGAAACTCACGCGCGTCCTGTCCCTTGCGTCCCTGGCCCTGGTTGCCGGAGCCCGCCTCGCGGCGGCCGACGCGCCGCCCGCGTCACCCGGCGTCCCGATCTCCCCCCTTCCCCCCGGCGCGAAGCTCAGGGCCGCGACCGTCAGGGTCGTCGTCGCGCCGGACCACCGCGACTGGACCTACGGGCTGGGCGAGCCCGCTCACTTTGCCGTCTCGGTCACCGCGGACAGCGAGCCGATAGACTCGGTCACGGTGACCTACAGCGTCGGGCCCGACATGTTCCCGGGTGAGAAGAAGACGGTGCCCCTGCCCGCGGGCGGGCTCTCGGTCGATGGCGGCACGATGACCGAGCCGGGATTCCTCCGGTGCATCGTCACGACACAGGTCGCGGGCCGGAGCTACCGCGGGCTCGCGACCGCGGCCTTCGCCCCGGAGGCGATCAAGGCAACCCAGGTCGAGCCGGCGGACTTCGACGCGTTCTGGGCGGCGGGCAAGGCCGACCTGGCGAAGGTGCCGCTCGACGCGAAGCTGGTCCTCATGCCCGAGGCCTGCACCTCGTCGGTCGACGTCTACCACGTGAGCTTCCAGACCGTAGGGCGCGGCCCCGTCCAGGCGCGCATCTACGGGATCCTGTGCGAGCCGAGGGCGCCGGGGCATTACCCGGCCATCCTCAAGGTCCCCGGGGCCGGCGTGCGGCCGTATTCCGGCGACCCCGAGATGGCCGCCAAGGGCGCGATCGTGCTGGAGATCGGCATCCACGGGATACCGGTCAACATGGCGAAGGATGTCTATGACGTCCTCTACGCCGGGGGCCTGAACGGCTACTGGCTCTACAACCTGGACGACCGCGAGCACTACTACTACCACCGCGTGTACCTGAGCTGCGTCCGCGCGAACGATTTCCTCGCGTCGCGCCCGGGCTGGGACGGCAGGAACCTGCTCGTCATGGGCGCCAGCCAGGGGGGCCAGCTCTCGATCGTGACCGCGGCTCTCGACCCGAGGGTGACCGGGCTTTCCGCCACCCATCCCGCGGGCTGCGACCTATCTGCGGAGCTCCACGGGCGGGCCGGGGGGTGGCCCCACCCGTTCATGCCGGGCCCAGACGGCAAGCCCTCGCCCCAGGCGACGCCCGCAAAGATCGAGACGGCCACCTACTACGACACCGCGAACTTCGCGCGGCGCGTGCGGGTGCCCGGCTACTACAACTGGGGCTACAACGACGAGGTCTGCCCCCCGACGGCGGCGTACGCCGCGTATAACCTCATAACGGCCCCGAAGACGCTCGGCCTCACGCTCGAGCTCGGGCACGCCTACACCCCGGAGCAGGCCGAGGCGATCAACGGCTGGGTCACCACGTTCCTCGGGATCAGGTAGCCCCGGCCCCGAATGAGAGTCATCCCGCTGGCCTCCCGCCCCTGGAGATTCAGGGACTGCTCGGGCTCGCGCTGGCTCCCCGCCGCGGTCCCGGGATGCGTCCACACCGACCTCCTGCGGGCCGGGGAGATCCCCGACCCCTTCTGGGCGACGAACGAGGCGGGGCTCCAGTGGATCGACGAGCGGGACTGGGAATACTCCTCCGAGTTCGAGGCGGACGACGCCCTGCTCGGGGAGGAGGCGGTCGACCTCGTGGCCGACGGCCTGGACACGGTCGCCACCGTGCGCGTGAACGGGCGGGTGGTCGCCCGGACCGAGAACATGTTCATCGGCTTCAGGTGGCGCGTGGGCCCGCTCCTGCGCCGGGGCCGGAACACGGTCACGATCCGCTTCGCCAGCGCGACCCGGTACATCAGGACCCACCGCACCGGGCACAGGCCGAGGGAGATCAACGACCCCGTCGGCGGCTGCACGGCGATCCGCAAGGAGCAGTGCCAGTTCGGCTGGGACTGGGGCCCGAGGTTCGTGACGGCGGGGATCTGGCGCGACCTGCGGATCGAGGGGTGGAGCCGAAGCCGCCTGGCCGGCGTCGCGGTCACCCAGGAGCACGCTCCGGACGGGGCCGTGACGCTCTCCCTCGCCCCCGAGTTGGAGGGGCAGGGCCGGGGCACCGCCCTCTCGTGGCGCCTGAGGCTCGGGCCGGAGACGGTCCTTTCCGGCACGGGACCGGAAATCAGGGTGAAGGAGCCCCGGCTCTGGTGGCCAAGCGGCCAGGGGGAGCAGCCCCTCTACGACCTGGAGGTCGACGTCGCGGGTCCCGGGGGCGCGCACCTGGGGACGTGGGCCCGGCGGATCGGCCTGAGGACCATCGCCCTCGTCCGACAGAAGGACCCGTGGGGGGAGTCCTTCCACTTCTCGGTCAACGGGCGCGCGATCTTTGCAAAGGGCGCCAACTGGATCCCCGCGAACTGCTTTGTCGCCGGGCTCACGCGGGGCGACTACGCGCGCGACCTCGAGGCTGCCGCCGCGGCCCACATGAACATGGTCCGCGTCTGGGGGGGCGGAATCTACGAGTCCGAGGACTTCTACGACCTCTGCGACGAGCT
>PLXR01000075.1 GCA_003151495.1 Opitutaceae bacterium | reverse complement strand
GCTTGTGGGCCGCCGCATGGAAGACGATTTCCGGCCGGTGGGAGGCAAAGACGCTCCGGATGGCCGGGTCGTCCGTCACGTCGGCGATAATGGGAACGATCCTTCCCGCGAACTCATGCGCCGCGAGCTCCTGCTCGATTTCAAACAGGGCGATCTCGGCCTGATCGACCATGACGAGGAACCGGGGGCGGCAGGCGAGGATCTGCCGGCAAAGCTCGCTGCCGATGCTGCCGCCCGCACCGGTCACAAGGACCACGCGGTCCTCCAGGAGGCGGCTTATGCCCGCCGAGTCCAGGTTCACGGGCTCCCTGCCGAGGAGGTCCTCGATCGCCACGGGCCTCGACCGCTCGACCTTGACCTCCCCCGACGCGAGCTGGACGGACGACGGCACAATCTGGGTCTTTGCCCCGATGCTCCGGCCAAGCTCTACGATTTCCTTTAGCTTCTTTGGCGAGACGTCGGGGATGGTGATGACCAGCTCGTCGATCCTCGCCAAGGGTCCCAGATTCGCGATCTTCCCCAGCGGCCCGCGCACGGGCAACCCGTGGATGCTGCGGCCGATCATCCTGGGGTCATCGTCTATGAAGACGACCGGCCGGAGTCCGCTCCCGCGCCGCTGGAGGAGGTCCTTGACCAGGGCCTCGCCCGCGTCGCCGGCGCCGACGATCGCGACCCTCCGCTCCGTCGCGTCATGGGTCAGCTTCCCAATGCTGCGCCACGTGCGCGCGACCCGGAGCGTCAGCCGGAACCCCGAGATCGCCCCCACGCTGAACACAAAGTCGGCGATGATCACGCCGCGCGGAGGCGCAGCACTTACGGCGGAAACATACCAAAGCGCCAGCATGCTTCCGGAGACGATGAGCATCGAAAGCACCACGCCCCCCAGGTCGGCCAGGCCGAAATAGCTCATGATGCTCCGAAACTGACCGAATGAATGAAGGAGCAGGATCTTGCACACCACGACGGGGACTATGAGCTCGAGGCACTGGTGGAGGTACTCCGGGGGGATGGAGAAATCCCAACGCAGGAGGTACGCGAAATAGAATACCATTACGAGGTCCGCCGCGTAGATGAACAGGATGCACGCGAAACGTAGGACGGGGTTTCCCGACACCCAGCGGTCGGAGAACTTGAGCAGGGTCCCAATTCCTTCGGATACCAGGGCCAAGAATCTCGGCCTCGGGGCGGCTGCCTGGGCGGGAGCGGCCCGCGGGAACGGAGAGAGCTCCTCGGGTACGCCTGTCAGCGCGTCAGACTTGCCATTCATGGAACGCACTCCTCGCGGCGGCGACCACCCGGCCAATGTCCTCCTCGGTCATGGCCGTTCCCGAGGGCAGGCAGACGCCCCGGGCGAAAAGCTCCTCTGAGACGCCTCCACCGAAACATTCCGCATCGGCGTAGAGGGGCTGCTTGTGAAGGGGTTTCCAAAGCGGGCGCGCCTCGATGTCGTCGGCGGCCAACGCAGCCAGGACGTGGGCAGGCCGGACGCTTGAGCGGCTGGGATCGATCGTCATGCAGGTCAGCCAATAATTGCTGCGCCCCTCGGGCATCATCGGCATGAAGCCGACCCCCTTCAGGTCCCCGAGGGCCTTTCTGTAGTGCTCGAAGATCTCGCGCCGACGATTGATCCTTCGCGGCAATGCCTCGAGCTGCGCCCGGCCGATCCCTGCGAGCACGTTGCTCATGCGGTAATTGAAACCTAGCTCGCTGTGCTCGTAATGGGGGGCGGGGTCCCGGGCCTGCGTGGACAATTTCTTGGCGCGCTCGACCAGGGCCCGGTCGGAGGAAAGCAGCATTCCGCCGCCGCTTGTCGTCATGATCTTGTTGCCGTTGAATGAGTAGACGCCGATGTGCCCGAAAAGTCCGGCCCATTTCCCGCGGTAGGAGGCACCTACAGCCTCCGCGGCGTCCTCGATCACCGGCACGCCGTATCCGGCCGCAGTCCCCAGGATCTCGTCCCAGCGCGCGCACTGCCCGTAAATGTCCGTCACGATGATCGCGCGGGGAAGCCTGCCCTGCCCCGCCTTTCTTGCCAGCGCCTCGGCAAGGAGGCCGGGATCCATGTTCCACGTGAGGTGCTCCGAGTCGATGAACACGGGGCGCGCGCCCTCGTAAAGGATCGGCCCGGCGCTCGCGGCGAATGTGAACGTCGAGCAGAACACCTCGTCGCCCGGTCGAACACCCGAGAGGCGAACGGCCAGGTGGAGCGCCGCAGTGCCCGACGAAAGACAGACGGCCGCCTTGGACCCGCTCGCCGCGCACATTTCGGATTCGAATGCATCGAGGTTCGGGCCGACGGGGGCAATCCAGTTGCCCTCGAACGCCTCGGCCACAAACCGGCGCTCGGCATCTCCCACGTGCGGCGGCGAAAGATAGATCCGCCTTCTTGCACGCCTCTGCGGGGTCTCCTTGGTCATAACGGACCCGGCTTCCGGGGCTGTTTCCGCGAGCAGCATGTGCGAATCGCTTTTCATACAGGGAGAGGGATGTTCGATTGTGACTCGGCGGCAATGGCTGAGTGTCGAGTTTACACGCCCGCGGTTAAGATTGGGCCCATTCCTTGTTACAAATGGGAAACAACCCCTTTGCCCGGCCCCTTCGGGCCGATTGAAAGGTTCCGGCTCCCAGTCCTTCGCTACCTGGCCTGGACTCCGTCGCCCGGCTTCCCGGCAGCGATTGTCTTCATCAATTCGATCGCCGCGGGGAAGCTCGAATCGTCCTTTGCACGCTGGACAAAAATGCCGAGCGCTCCCGCCGCCTCCCCGTCGCGACCGAGGTGATGAAGCGCAAGCCCGCGATACCAGTAATAGGCGTAACGGGTCGGGAAGCCTTCGTTGATCTCCCTCGCCGCTCGCTCAACCTCGCCCCAATCGGAGCGGAGATAGGCAGAAACGAGCATCGCCCGCTGCTGCAGGAGCGGGTCAGAGGTGACCGCGCCGATGTCGCGGACCCACTCGGGCCGCAGGGCTTCCGGGTCACCAAGAGCCAGGGCCAGGTCAAGGGCGGCGTCCGCCGAGGCCGCGGTCCCAAATACCCACGAGGACGCGACTTCATCGGCCATGGCGCGCCGCGCGGCCTCCCGCGCGCTCGCCGCCTCCGCTTCCCTGCCGAGCAGGGTGAAGGCAGGAAGCGCCTGCGCCACGAAGCCCGGGCTCAGGAGCGTTCCCGTGTCGATTCCGTCTATCGTCCGCCTCAGGGAATCCCTGTCTCCCACCTGCGCGTAATGCCTCAGGCAGTCCCTCTCCCGCACGACATTCACCCTGGGATCGTTCAGATCGGCGTACGCAGTCTCGAGCGACACGGGCTCCCCGAGGCGCAGCGCCCTGTGCACCTCGTAAAGGCGGATGACCAGGTAGGTGCGCGGATTCTCGGCACTCTTGCGGTGGGCGGCGAATTCCTGCTCGGCCGCCTTCCGCAGGTCCGGCTCGTCAATGTCTGCCGAGGAGATAAAACGGACGATCAGGTCCGCCCGGGCCTGGTCATCCGGCGCCGCGGCGAGCCCGGAGCGCAGAAGGTCCGCGGCCACTGCGGGGGCCCGCGGGCCGCGGGGAATGGAGCCGAACACACTCCCCCAAAAGCCAAGGTCGTTACGGTCATACATGCGCCTTGAGGCCAGGTATTCGCACGCCTGGAATGTCGCCCCAGGCCGACGCTGGGGGAGCTCGCCCCGAATCCTCGCGTCCTGGAACTCGGGGGGCAGCGCCCCGGGAACGTTCGGAAAGCTCCGAAGAAGGCCGGCTGCCAGCGCCTCATGAATCGGGTTCATCGCGCGCGCCAGGCGCAGTTGCCGTGAAAAATCGAGCTGCACCGAGGCGATGCCCTTCGCCGCGTCGGCATCAAGCCTCCACGACGTCGCATTGGAGGCGAACGCCTCGGCGTCCTGGACGGCACCCATGCGAAGGAGAAACCCGAAAAGGTCCTGCATCGTCTCGAGCGCCGCCAGGTTCTGTTCCCTTGCTCCAAGCAGGGTCCCCAGGCGGAGGATCGCCCCGGGGGACGTGCGGTCCAATCCCGCCTCCAGGTCAAGAGCCTCCAGCTGCCGGTAAAGGCTCGAGCTGAAGTGGTCGCAGAGCGGGTTCCTGCGCCAGGCGTCGTATTCGGCCTTCCTGCCGTCCTCGGCAAGCGTGGCCAGCACCGTCCACAGGATCCTCAGGCGGCCTTCGTCGTCGAACGCGGGGCTGCTCAGTGCCGAGGCGGCGATCGACTCCATGCCGCTGTAGCTGGTCGACCCGAGGACGAGCCGCATTGCGGCATTCGCCAGCGCGGCCTTGCGCTTCTCGGGGGGCAAAAGGGGATCGACCGAGGCAAGGAGCAGGAGCTTGATCTGGCCCGCCGGCGGGAAGGCGGCCTCCGGCTCCTTCAGCGCCTCGTCGAGGTTCTTGATCCGCGGATCCTCGAGGTCCCTGGGTTCCACGTAGCCATACCAGCCCAGTGAGAGCGACCGGATCCAGTCCTGCGCCGCCGAAGCCGCGGCCGGCCGGGCCGCCTCGCGTGCGGCAAGTCCGCCGGAAGGCGCTGGAAGAACGCCGCTGGAAGCGGGCGCCGCCTCCTCTTTGCTCAGGCGGGCAAGGCGCGCCTCCAGCGCCGCATGGCCGGTGCCATCCGCCATAACTGAGGGATTGTCCAATTCACGCTTGAGGAGCTGGCGCGCATCCTGTTCGCGTGCGAGCCGGACATATAGCTCCGCCAGCAGCCCGACGGCCATCGCCCTTTGGTCGGCAATGCGCGGATCCGTTAGGTCCGACTCGAGGTCCGCCGAGGCCGGCAGGTACTCTAGGCCCGAATCGAGGGCGGCCAGCGCACGAATCTGGTGCATGACCGGGTCGAGGTTGTCGGTCGCGGGACCCGCGGCGTCAAATCCAGCGGCCACATGGAGCGCCTTGTCCGGCGCGCGGGCGTTCAGGTAGTTGTCGGCAAGGAAGATCTTTCTCTTGCGGAGGTTGGGAATCCCCGCGGGATGCGGACCCTCGAGGATCCCGATGAGGAGGCCCCGGAGCTGGTCGCGGCTCGCCGGGGCGAAGCGGAACGCCGGCGCGCTGACGTCGGCCACCTCGGGTCCGACGGACGGGTCCCATCGCGAAGCGCTAACCAGCACGGCGTAGCGGCTGAAGTAGGCCTTGGAGTCCCCGTTCTCCGCAAACCGCCTGGTCTCCTCGAGCAAGCGCTCGAGGTCCGGGACCACGGGTATCCTCTCGTCGGCCCGGTCACCCTTCAGATCCAGGACTCCCTCAAGGCGCTGCCATTCCAGCCACCATTTTCGGCCCGCGTCCCAGCATTCGGGCGCCCTGCCCGTCCGGACCAGGGCGGCCAGCCTGCGGATCTGCTCCGGGGAAGAGGAACCCTTGAGCACACGTGCGGGTGTGTCCTGCAACAGGGTGATGAGGCGGATCGCATCCTCGTTGTTGCCCAGGCGCAGGTCGATCAGCACCTCGTGAAGGAGGCAGTCGACGCCCGCGGGCATGGCGCCGGCCGTCGATTCAGCAAGCTTCAGGATCTCGAGCGCCTTCTGGTCCTGCCCGGTGGCCTCAAGGCTCAGGCCAAGCCTCTTGCAGGCGGGCGCCAGGTAGGCGGGACGGAGACCCCCGACGGAGAACACATCGTTGAGGACGGATTGCTCGCCCCGCCGGTCCCCCGACCGGGACAGGCGCTCGGCCCGCAGGAATTTTCCCTCGATCCAGTAGTCCTGCCCGGCAGGAAGCTCGTCGCACAGGTCAAGGAGCGCGTCGCAGACTCGTGTGTCGAACTTGCCGGCCGAGCTGCGCTCGGCCCAGTCCGCGTAGCTGGCGCTCTTCCATAGCTTGCGGGGAAGCTCCCCGTCGGGTCCCGGAGCCGAAACTGCAAGTAGGCTAAGGCTAAGGCATCGGCGCGCGTCACCCTGGCGGATCGCCAGCTCGATCAGCCGCTCGATTGCCCCGGAATTGGCGGCACGATCCTCCGGCCCAGCCGCGTACCATGTGGCAATGGGTTCCTTGGCCACGGCTTCGGTAAACCGCACCCTGATTCTACGGCTGGAGGCCGCAAGGCGGCTCCGGACAAGGGCCTCCGAGAGCGCCCCGCCGGGAGCGGGCCGCAATCCCCCGATGATCTCGGCGACGCGGCTCGCCCTCTTGTCGTCACCGGGGAGGCTCCACGATGAAACCGCGTCGAGTATCGCGGCAAGGCGTGCCTCGATCGTGTCGGTGGCCTTATCCGCGACCGATGCCGTGAGTTCAGCCTGGACCTCGTCGTCCCTGCCCGCGACAAGCAGCACGTGCACGATCGCCGCCTCCACCTCGGCGGTGTCACCGCCTGGAATGGAGGCCACCCCCGTGAGGAGAGCGAGCGCGCCGTCCGGCGAGCGCGGGAGCATCAGGTTTCCGCCGTCGGCGGCGGCCATGGCCCGCCGGGCGCCCGAGAGGTGCATGTCCGATGCCACACGCTCAAACAGCGCCACGGACTCGGGGACGCGGCGCAGGTCCCGAAGCACCCGGGCGTCGACGATCTCGGCCCAGGCGAGGATGTCCCGGTCGACACGCGAGGCATTCTCGCGCAGCAGCCGGGTAAGCCGCTCGTGCGCCGCCCTCGGGCGCCCGGTGTTCCGATCAACGATCGCAAGCCGGACCTCTATCCGGAAATCCGTGGCGGGATCTCCCGGGAAATACCCCAAGGCTGCCACCAACGCGAGGCGTCGCTGCTCCTGGTCTCCCGTCTCGGGAAGGTGCTTGTCGATCCACTGGAGTTCGAGGTTTCCGGTCGCGAGCCGGGGAATGTCCGCCGCAACGCTGGCGCCGGTCTGGGCCGCAAGGGAGCGGCACAAAAAGGCGCAGAATGCCCAGCCTAGAAGGCGCAGAACGGGTGCTGCTACAAGGCGGCTGGGCAAGGCAACAATGACTGGGTTCACGAGAAGGGCCGGAACCTTTGTGGGAATTGTGTCGTTGACCGCGATGAGCTTCCAACTGCGTGACATGATCGTAACGGAACGCACGGCTCGAGATCACGGACTCACGTAACTCAAATGTCACGGAGGAAGACTTGCTCAGCCTATCCACATTCTCTTTCCTCCGAAATATCCCGAGACGGCACGTCCGAAAATCACACAAGCATATGAACTCTCGATACTTATTTATTGCTGCAACGTTTCTTGTGAGCACCGCGGGCCTACGGGCGGAATTCAGCACGAGCTCGGTCGTGATCAACGCGCGGAGCGACCCTAAGAATGCCCCGGCGATCATCGCGATGGCCGCTCTGGAGAATCCGAAATACACCCTGGCCATCGTGCGCGCAGCGGTGGCGGCCATTCCCAGCCGTGCCGTCGATATAGTCCGCAGCGTGATGAAGGTGGACCCGAAGGACGTCGCGGAAATCGTCCGCCAGGCGATCCTGGCGCAACCCAGCTTGGCAGTCCAAATCACCAAGGCGGCCGTGGCGCTATTCCCGGACCAAACGGATTCCATTGTGCGATCGGCGGAAAAGGCGGCGCCTGCCGGAGATCGAGGCGCGATTTCGGAGCTGGGGGAAAATGGCGATGGCGGCGAAAAGATCGGGAGAGGGGACGTCAGCGGCGGAGCACCGTCCTCTCCTTCGTTCCCCTCGCAGCCTGTCAATGCAGGATTGATCAGCCCGGCAACCTGAACCCCACGGGAACAGGTAAATGAATCGGTCTTATCTCCGGATTGCGGCATTGTCACTGGTCTTGTCGCCAACAGTTGTCACCGCAGACCCACTGCTTTCATTTGGGCCCGACGTGCCCCTTTTCATCACGGCGTCCGCCTCGGTGCGCCGCGAGTCGAACATCTTCCTCTCGTCCCAGACCCACCAGTCCGACACGATCTTCGTTCTAGCTCCCGGCCTGAATCTGCAGTGGAACGGCGGAAAGGCATCGTTTGGAATCATGGCGAACGAGCAGTTCAACCGCTACTCGACGAACAAGGAGCTCAACGACCACCTCGCGGACATCGCGGCGAACTTGGGCTACAATGGCGCCAATGTGACTTTCAAGGCGGCAGGCTCCTACCAGCAGGACGACCAGACGAGTCTCAGCCTGCAGAGCAGCGACCAGACGGTGAAGCACGCCTTGTCGGACGCCTCCGCAAATGTGGAGTTCAACGTGACGCCCAAGACCTCGGTCGGGGTCGGAGGCACCTTTGAGAGGACGACCTACCCGCAGGTCGGCTACATCAACAGCGACGTTGCCACGGTCCCGGTCGACGTCTATTACGCTGTAACGCCGAAGACCTCGGTTAGCGCAGGATACCAATACACCCGCACCAAGCTCGATACCGGTACCGGGAACTCCAAGGGCAATTTCTACAACATCGGCGCCCGAGGCGAATTCACCTCCAAGTTGAGTGGTCAGGTTCGCGTCGGAGTCACGAATCAGGTTCCTGAAGTCGGGGTAAAGAGCCGGGACCTGGGCCTGAGCGCCAATCTCCAGTACGCGGCCACGCCCAAGACTGCGATCGGCCTGAACGCATCCAGCGGATTCACAACGTCCCCCCTAGGCACCACGGAAAAAGTGGTGGCCATCGGCCTCTCCAGCCACACCCAGCTCACCGAGGCGTGGGGCTTCGACCTGGGTGGAACCTATAATTCGACCGACTATGTCACGGCCTTGGGACGGAAGGACAAGTTCTGGGTGGGCAACGTCGGCCTAAGCTATATCTGGACCACCTCGACCGCCTTCAATCTGAACTATGTATACCGCAAGAACGACTCAACCGAGGCTTTCGCAACCTTCGACGATAACGTGATGACCTTCACGGTATCATCCAAATTCTGAAGGAAGTTCTTCGTTCGAGGATCCGATCATGCGCTTAAAAATGCTTATAGGCGTGGCCGCCATGGTCGCGTTTTCGCTCCGCGCACAGGACACCCCGTCCGCCGACCAGGGTGTCGACGGGGACTATATGATCCAGCCGGGGGACACGGTGCGCATCCAGATCTACCAGGAGCCCGACCTGGACCGCGAGATTCGCGTGTCCAAGGAGGGGGAGATCTTTTTACCCCTGATCGGAAGGCTGATCGTCAAGGACGAGACTGTGATGCGCGTCGAGAAGGTGGTTCACATCCTCTACGACCGGAAGTACCTGGTGAATCCCCAGGTCAACATCACGGTGGTCAAGTACCGCCAGCGGACGGTCAACGTGATGGGGGCCGTGGGCTCTCCCCAGGCCCTTGAACTCCCGCCGGAGCAGCCCCTGACGCTGCTTGACGCGATCTCGCGCGCAGGGGGCTTCAACCGCCTTGCGAACCGCAATTCGGTGCGCCTGACCCGGAGCTTCAGCGACGGCCACAAGGAGAATTTCACGATAGATGCGGACAAGTTGATCTCTGGTAAGAAGTCCGACAGCTGGATCCTCCTCTCCAACGACGTGATCTACGTCCCGGAAAGCATTCTTTGAGCGTTAACTACAAAGACTCCCCGGGCGGTGGCCCAGCCACCAGCTACAACCAAGTTCTCGCCACGGGCGACGGGCCGATCCGGCGCACGGTGAGCGACTATCTTGTTATCCTCCGCGAGCGCCTCTGGTACGTCGTGGTGGTGTTCCTTGTCATCCTCCTGGCGAGCGTCGCGTACACGCTCAGCGCGACAAAACTCTTCACGGCAGCCGCCTCAATCGAGATCCTTGCTCGGGACCCCGTCGTCATGAAGGTCACTGAAGTGCGCGACGGCGGCCTCAGGGGCCCGGAGGACCTCAACACGCAGGTGAAGATTTTGGAGAGCTCCGCAATAGTGCAAAGGGTTGCGGCCCGCCTTACGGCGGATGAGTCCAAGGCGCTGCTCAAGCCGTACGAGAAGGGCAGCGGCGGCGATCCCATCGTGCCCGAGGAGGTCTTGATCCAGAACCGCAAGATCCTTCCCGTTCGTTCCACGCGGATGCTGCAGATCACCTTCACCCATCCCGACCCCGACGTCGCCGCCAAGATCTCGAACCTGATCGTCGAGGAGTATATGAACTACAACGTCCGCTGGCGGGTGGACGAGTCGATGCAGGCCGTAGAGGACCTCAAGGTCCGTGCCGACGAGCAGTCCAAGAAAGTTCAGGAGCTCGGCAACGCCCTCCAGGACTACCGGGAAAAACACAACATGGTCTCGCTCGACCAGCGCAAGGACATCGTCACGGAGAAGCTGAAGGCCCTAAATTCCTTCCTGACCCAGGCGAATTCACGCGTGACCGAGGCCGGCGTCCAGTTGCACCAGGTGGAGGAATGCAGGAAGAGGGGCGGAAACCTGGCGGATCTGGCCTTCGTGGCCACCCTGCCCCAGGTTCAGGTCCTTCGGCAGCAGATTGATAGCCAGAATGTTACCATTGCGGACCTGCGCCAGCGCTATCGCGAGGAGCATCCGAAGATGCTTTCTGCACTTCAAGGTCTCTCACAGTCAAAGTTGGAGCTGGGCCAGGCACTAAACAACGCCGCCGAGACTATCCGCAATGCCTACGAGACCGCACAGCGCGACGCCTCCCAGGCAAAGGCGGATCTCGCCGCCCAAGAGACCGAGGCGCTCAAGCTCGACCGACTCGCGGTCGACTATGGCACCCAGCAAAACGAGCTGAGCGTGAACCAGGAGCTACTCTCCAATATCCTGAGCCGGATGCGCGAGACCTCGATGACCGCGACGATCGAGGCCCACAATGCCCGGATCGTGGATGCCGCAACCCGCCCCCATAAGTACTCGTCACCAAACGTGGCCCTGAACCTCGGATGCGGCGCGTTTGGCGGGCTTGTTTTGGGACTGTCACTCGCCTTCCTTGCCGCATTCATAGATGACCGGGTGAAGACGAGCTATCAGATCGAGTCGGTCATCGGCCTCCCCCTCATCGGCATCATTCCGCGTACTCAGAGGATGGATCCCGTGAAGCGGGCCCAGCTGGCCCACAACACGGCCGATCCGCTGGCGACCGAGGCGTTCCTGACGATCCACTCCAACCTAAGGCTGAAGGATGCATCGAAGAACGCAAAGGTGATCTTGGTCACGAGCACCCGCCCCGCCGAGGGAAAGTCCTTCGTCACCTCGAACCTTGCCCTGACCTTCGCGGACCACGGCGAGCGGACCATCCTCGTCGACTGCGACCTTCGAAAGCCGAATGTGCACAAGTCATTCGGGATCAAGAATACAAAGGGCGTGATCGACTATTGCACCGCGGGCGCACCGCTCGACGGCCTCATCATCAAGAACCAGGAGACCAATTTCGACCTTCTCCTGGCCGGCGGCCAGGCGGTCAACCCCACCCACATCCTGAACCACGAGAACTTCGCTCGGATGATTTCGGAACTCCGTGGGCGCTACGACAGAGTGTTCATCGACTCGCCTCCGCTTGCACCGGTAAGTGACGCCATGATCGTTCTACCCCTCGTTGACGGCGCGCTGTTTACGATCCGCTTCAACCTTGTGCGCACCCGCGGTGCAAAGGTCTGCGCGCACCGCATCATGGAAACCAAGGTGCCTTGCTTCGGGGCCATACTCAATGGCCTGGATCTCTCCCTGAGCGAGTACTACTATGCGGAGTACTACGACAAGTCGTACCGGAGCTACGTGCGAAGCGCTGTCGCCTGAAATAGAGCATCCGAGGCTCCGGGATGGGCGTGATGAGAACCTAGGCTTGCCGGAACGCACCGGTTCAAAATCGTTCACCAACACACGCCGTCACCAAATCGTTACACAAGCGACGCGCAGCGGAAAACAAGATTGAGCATATTGGCTTCGTTATCAGGCACGCGATTCGGATCGTTGGCCAAGAAATCCTCCCGGCACACCAATGACACTCGATTACGTCCTCGTCCCCGCTGGGATAATTCTCCTTGGCGTGCCCGCAACCGTAATAGCAACGGCCAAGGTCAGGGAAAAGATGCGGAGTCCGGCGCGACGCCGCGAGGATGGTTTCAAATCGCTTGGGCGCCTCGCGTTCACACCGATCAATTGGATCGATTTTGTGCGGGCCGGCGCAGGTGCATGGATGATCCAGCATTCGCTTTCCCCGGCATCGTCGGGGCAAGATGATCTCGCGATGGCCTATTTGGCTGTAAAGTTGGCAATTATCATTCTCTGCGCGGGCGCTCAGACTATTTGGCTCGACCGGCCGATTCGCGTGGTCGGTCCGCTCTTCTACATGACGGCGTTCAGCTTGGTGGTCTGCGGACCCCTTGTCGCCGGCTTTGCCCTGCCGCTGGGATTTGGTGTCGCGCTCATGCTCAGGCGCCTCAGCCTGATCTTCGCGCTTGTTCCCGCAGGGCTCCTCGGGTTCTCCGGGCTATTCGGGCAGCTTGACTTGCCGACTATGGCCGTCTCGGCGGCGTTCGCGCTGCCGGCGTTCCTGTCATTCGCCCTGCACATCAGGATTGCCTTCGCGTGCCGGCCGACCGAGGCAACACCTGCGGTCCCCGCTGCGAATCCGGAATCCCCAGTGGTCGCGGGCGAAAACGTGATAAGTACCGATTTTGCGCGGGAATCGTTTGAGATTACCGACGGATTCGTTGCCTGAGGATTGATTGTGAAGCGGTTTCTGGCCTGCGCGGGGATATTCTCGTTTGCGTTGCTCCATTCGGCGCGGGCCGTCATATTCTACGCGACTGGAGACCTGAACTACAACACGAGCCCCCCGACGGGAGATCTGTCAGGCAGCGGGTGGCAATGGGTGGGGAACTGGCAAGGCTACGCGGGGACTCCGATCGGAGCCAACTTCTTCCTGGCCGCCCAGCATATCGGAGGGAAAGTCGGCGATCCGTTTGTGTTCAATGGGGTCACCTATACGACGACCGCCATATTTGACGATGGCTCGACTGACCTGAGGATCTGCAGGGTGAGCGGAACCTTCCCGTCGTGGGCCACGATTTACCGGGGCAACGGCGAGGTGGGCTCGCCCCTGGTGGTCTTCGGATTTGGGCTGGGCCGCGGCGCGGCCGTCACGGTTGGCGGCGTTCAGAAGGGGTGGTATTGGCAGCCCAACACGGCGGGCGTCCTCCGATGGGGCCAGAATGTGGTCACCTCGGTTGTTCCGAACGCCCCCGGATGGGGCAACCTCCTCTACTCGACCTTTGACGCGAATGGCGGCGCCAACGAGGCCCAACTCGCAACGGGGGATTCAAGCGGACCGGTATTCATCGGCGACGGGACCGAATGGAAGCTGGCTGGAATCGCCGCTGCCGTCGATGGGCCGTTCAACACGACGAACTCTGGCGGCGGATTCAATGCCGCACTTTACGACGCCCGGGGGTTGTACATCTACAACGGGACCACCTGGGAATTGATCAGCGGACCGACTGCGGTCCCAAGCGGATTCTACGCCACCCAAGTCTCCGTTCGTGCGTCTTGGATCGACTCGATCGTCCCGCAGGACAACCCCGACTCGGACTCGCCCCTGCTTTCCGGGCCCCAGGCCACCATACTCGTTGTGCTGGTCGGAGCCATTGGCGCGGCCAGTCTGGGAACACGTGGCAGCAAGCCGCCCTTCCCTCTTTGTGTCAAATAGCCAAAAACTGAGGCCGGTGCCGGCTGTGCGCTTCATTGCGATCTTTGTCGCCCTTCTAGGCGCCTATTACGCCCTGGCTCTTCTCCCGGTGTGCGACAGGTTGCTGTACGAATACCTCGCTGCAAATGCCAGGGTCTCAGGCGCAATGCTGCGTGCCTTGGGCGAGGACATCCATGTGGTTGGAGCCTCGATAAGGTCGGCCCAGTTTTCGATCGCGGTTCGCAAGGGCTGTGACGGACTGGAGCCGGCCTGGGTGCTTTGTTCCGCAGTCCTGGCCTTTCCGGCTCCCTTGCGCAGAAAGTTCTCCGTGATTGCCGCAGGCACGGCATTCATTCTGGCGCTCAACCTGGTGCGGATCGTGAGCCTCTTCTTCATTGGCAGGTCTGCACCGTCCTTCTTCCCTGCCGCCCACCTAGAATTGTGGCCGGCGGCCTTCATGGTGACTGCTCTCCTGATTTGGTTCGCATGGGTGCGCGCCCTTCGCCGTGAGAGCTTCTAGCCCCGAGCGGCCGCGCAAGGTCCTATCCATCTGGGGCTTCGGGTTGCGGTTCCTGGCATACTATTGCCTGCTTGTCGCACCCTGGCCCGGATGGAACTCCGTCTACGGAGCCTGGGTTAGGGTGTTGGGGCGGGCCGCATACACGCACGACCGTGGGCGCTGGCACGCCGAATTTGAGCCCTTGGCGAGGACCCCAGAAAGGCCCCTGGATACCCGTATCGCCCTCATCGACCGCGAGGCGCCCACAATCGACGGCAGGTTCCCTGCCGCGTTTCTGGACATCGACACTAGGGGAATCGGATGGGTGCCGACGGCGTTGTTCGCCGCCCTGGCCCTGGCAATGCCCCTTCCCTATCGGCGACGGGGCCGGGCCCTGCTGCTGGGACTGGTCGCCATGCATGCATGGCTTTTGGTCGAGATCGGCGTGCACCTCGCCGACCACGCCGACGCAATTCCCGGCGAGGGGCCCGATGGCCTTTCGAGGCTTCTCAAGGCGACGCTTGACGGCCTCGACGAGACTTTGATCGTACAGCTCGGCGCAAGCTTCGTGGCTCCCGTGGTGCTTTGGGCGATGATCATGCTCAACTCCAGGGACCTCCGCACCCTATCACACGAGACTTCCCCGAGGCCTCCCGCTTCGCAACCTGCAACGAAACCGTTACGGCACGGTGACATCAGGGTGACGGGGGACAAATTGAATTGAAGATGTCCGGTCACGCTGGCCCGATCCAGCCTTCCGCGGCGCCCGGTCCCGCGCAAAGCCTTCGATGACGAAATCGCCCCTACAGCAACGCGCAGTTCACAAGACAAGGGACGCTTTTGGACGAGGCTGGACCGCACTTGCTCTGTGCCTGGGACTTTGCTGGGGAGCACCCATTGCAGATGCGCAGCAGCCACTCGATATCGGCCGCGCAAATCCAGCAGCCCAGCTCTTGGCCCAGCAGGAACTCACTCACCTCCTGAAAAAGAAGCTGCCGAACCAGCCGGATGGCTCCATAGAGCAGGCCGCGAAAAACTTTCTCCAGCACCTCCGCGAAAGGTCCCCAATAATCGCGGAGAATTTCTCGGCGGGCCGCATGGGCGAGGAGGACCTCAATTCGCGCCTTGATATCTTTCTTGGCGACCATCCCGAATATTCGGGCCGGGCACCGCGAACGGACTCGGTCGACCCGAGGCAGGTCGTGGCCGACATGCTGAAGGCGGCACCGGATCTGGCTCATTCCGATGATGAAAGGCGGGCGCTCGTAGATCGCTTTGTCGAGCGCCTCGGGGGCCTGAGCGGCACCGCCCGCAGGGACCTTCTCGCCGGCCGGCTGCCCAGGGACGAGCTCCTATCGCGGGTCACGGTGTTCCTGAACGACCTTCGCGCCGAGGCTGCCCGGGCGTCTGCCGACCCTGCAGTCGCCGCCGCCGCACCCGTCGCGGACGCGTATATCGCGGCAAATTTCGGAAGCGCTGCGGACCGGGTGGACTCGATCTGCCTGCGAGGCACGGCAGAGGAAGGTGCCACGAAGCACGAGTTCGTCCTTTTCAAGATGCGTCCAAACCTTTTGCGCATCCATATGATGCAGAACGGAATGGTTGTCGGCGTGTTGGGTTTTGACGGGACCACGGCTTGGGCACAATTGGCAGGAAAGCCTCCCGTTCCCGCATTGGGGCGCATGGCAGAAGTCCTGTCTCGAACCTCTCGGTTTGATGATCCACTGGTGGCCTACCGCGAGCGCGGCGCAGTGGTGCGTCTTGAGGGGAAACAGGCCGATGGCGAGATCAAGCTCAGTATCCACGAAACCGACGGGACCGATATGGTCTCGTCCATCGATCCGGCAACCTACAATCAACTTTCCCTGCGCACACACCAGCCGGGAGCACATTGGTTCGAGACGCGCTTCAGGGACTACAGGAAGGTGGGTGCGGTCAACATACCCTTCCTCCAGGAGGAGTACGAGGAGGGAGTCCTGACGTCGACGACACGGTACTCGGAAGCGACCATCGATCCCGGCCTTATCGCCCGCTTCTTTGCCCACCCGACGGTGATGGCCTTTGACTACATGGACTTCATGGGCGGACTCGCCGTCATGGAGGCGCGCGAAAGGAAGGAAGCGACCGCAGCACCGCAGATCAAGATAACGAAATGAACCCGACTTCAGCCAAGCCGGTGCCGGCCATCCGCGTTGACCCCAACGCCCTGCCCCCTACCAAATGGTGGGGCCGATATGTTCTCGAGGGCAACCCGCCGCAGCGCCGCTTCGTCCTCCGATGGGGCCGGATCACAACGTTCCTTGGCTCGTTTGGCCTCGCTTGCTACATCGCCCTCGTCACCGCGCTGTGGGGCTACTACTCCATCAGCCGGCATATCCCCGGGGTAAACTGGGTCGACATTGCGATTCTTCCGCGTTTTTCCAGGGTCCAGGCGGCCATCGGTGCCAGCTACTATTCGGACGCAAAGGCCTACTGGGATAAGAAGAATTACGTCCAGGCGATCTTCACGGCACGCGCGGCAGTGCAGAAGGCACCTTCCAACCTCGACGCGCGTCTTTTTCTTGCGGGGTGCTGGCTCCAGGTCGGCCGCAAGGAGGAGGCGATCCGCACGCTTCGCGATGGGGTGGAATTCAATGCCGACGACCCGCGCCTTCAGCAGGCCGCGGTGCAGGCCTGCCTGGGCACGGCGCATTACCAGGACCTGCTCAAGCTCCTTAGGGAAGACTTCCCCTCGCGTGGCGTTAAGCTTCTTGAGCGGCACGACTGGGTGTACGAGCTCGCGGAGGTGCGGGCCGTCATGGAGACCTCGGGTGCCGGCGTGGCATCTTCGTCAGCGGCCGCATATCCCGAGCTATCAACCCTGCCCCAGGCGGCGCCGCTGATCGCCCAGATCGACGTTGAGCTCGGCCGAGGTCAGGCGGCATTGGACAAGCTGCGCGCAGTCAGGGACCACAACCCGAACGACGCCGGCGTGCTCGAGGCGTATGCGAACATTGCCAAACGGACGGGGAATATGGACCAGGCCAAGGAGGGCGCGCGCCAGTTCCTTGCGGCATTCCCAAGGCTTGTGGACGCGCAGATATGCTTCCTGGAGATGTTCGGGTCGCGCAAGGGCGATGACGCCAAGCCATGGATTGCCGAATGCATGGCATTCCTCGAGATGCACCGAACCGAACCGGATCCCATGGCCCGCTTTGCGAGCCTCGCTGCATCCCAGGGCTGGACCGATGTCACGTTCCTGCTCTACGAGAACTCCCTCCAGGAGAACCTGACAGGCATGCCCTTTGCCTTCTACTACGCGGCAAGCCTGGTCAAGTCCGGGGACGTCGCCGGCGCCGACGCGACCTGGCACCAGCTGGCCCTGAGAAATGGACCTCAGCTCGCGACGGCATCCTACATAGAGGCCATGATCGCGTGGGCGGCGGGGCGCCAATCTGAAGCCATGCAGATCCTGGACGGCCTGCGCCGAGAGACGGCCGGTGATCCGATCCGCCGGCGGGGCCTGCTATCCTTCTTCCACGACTACGGCTACCCGAAGATCGCCGATGAGCTGGCGAAGAATGTCGTCCAGGAAACACCCAAGCGGTAGCCAAGCGCGCGATTGCCTCTGCGTCGGCTTCCTGCAGCAGCCCGACGCCCGTCTTGCGATAAACCTCCACCCAGGGCTCCAGCGTAAAGGTCCTCCCTCTCGTGTCCGCAACATGTCCCCTGACGACGTGCCCATTGGAATCGACCACACTGGGCAAGACACGCGATTTAACCTCGGCGTAACCTTGCGAACGCGGTTTCGGGCGATTTCACCTTGAGCGCTTTACGCCGTCTTTGAGAATCTTTAAGTGACTTCCCACTTCGAGCATGATCCTGCCAAAGAGGGAGCGGGGGCAGGGTTTGCGGCGGCGGCCGGCGGACCGCCCGCCAGCGCCCTCGGCCAGGGGATCGATGCTTGGGCCAGGGGCGCTTCCGCCCTGGCAGTCGGCCTTTATACGTGGGCGTTCTCCACGTTCGTGGCGAGTCCGGCGTTCTTCGGCTGGACGTGGTCGGGAATCACCTCAAATAGCAGGGCTGCCGACTACTTGCGTCTTTGCCGGGACCCGCTTGCCCGTGACCTGACGGAACCGATCATGGCCTACCGGATCACGGTGCCCCTGGTGGCGTGGATCCTCCATCTGCCTCCGCTGGCCGCGCTTGTTCTGCCCTACTTTGCCCACGTGGGATTCCTTTCGGTTTGCTTCGTGGCGCTGCGCCGAAGGGCGACCCCGGGGACAGCGTTCCTTACCACGGCGATCATTTCGCTTTCGTTCGCACTGTTCTGGTCGAACTGGAGGCCGGGCTTCACGGACACGGTGACCCATTTGCTTTCGGTGTCTCTCCTACTCACGACCTCGCCGGCCTTGGTCTACGCCGCAATCCTTGGGGGACTGTTGAACGACGAGCGCATGGTGCTCGCGCTCCCCTTTGTCGTCTGCTGGAACTACCCTCCTTCCGCCACGGTTTCGTGGCTCAAGTCGGCGAGCACGTGGCTTTCAACGGCGATCCTCTCAGCAGGCACCTACGCCTTCGTGCGCCACGGGCTGACCGTGGGTTGGATCGGGGCCGGCATCGCCCAGCCCGAGGTTTACCAGAAGATGGGGGTCAATCTGCGGGAATTCCGGCCGCATCTGGGTTCGTGGAGTGTATGGGCCCTAAATGTCTTCCTATCGTTCCGGTGGGCGTGGGTGCTCCTGCTCGCCTACCCGTGCCAGCTCCTGAGGGAATCAAGACGGACTCGCGCCGCGTTCCTTGTTGTCTTTGTCGCCCTAGGGGCCCTGGCCAGCGCCGCGGTGGCGGACGTGTCGCGTTCCGTGGGCTTCATGGCTCCGGCGCTCCTTTTGGCGGTCGCGGGCCTCAAGGGCCTCGGAACCGAGAGGCTCCAGTCCCTCCTTCTCTGGGTCCTGGTAGCTCTCATCCTGACCCCGGTATTCTTCACTTTTGAGGATTATCACGTCCAATGGTTCAGGCCCCTGCCGCTCGTGCTGTGGCGATGCCTGACAGGCTGGGACCTGGTCCAGCTGCTGCACCAAAGATGAGTCGAACCGCACGCGCTTTCCACACCACACTGGTGGTCTCCGGGTTCGGCTACGCCTCCCAGGGCCTGTCGCTCTTCGCGATCCCGCTCTTTCTAAGCACCGTGGGGATCGACGCCTACGGGCTCATGGTGACGGTGATGGCATCGGTCGGCTATCTGAACTTTGCGGACGCGGGCCTGAGCTGGGGATCGATGATCCTCATCGCCCAGGCCCACGGGCGGGGCAGCAGGACGGAGATCGCCCATGTGGTGCGCCATGCGGTGGTCCTTGCGGCGGGATCGGGTGTCGTTGCGGCGCTGGCGGTCGGCTCGGTGCTGCTGGCCGCATCCGCGGGCTGGCGCCTCCCGATGTTCGCCCGACACCCCGAGGCCGACCGGCTGGTCCTGATCGCGGGGCTGCAGCTGATCATCACCTTTCAATTCGGGATCTTTTACAACTTGTTCCAGGGGCTTCAGGAGGGCTATTGGACCGGGCTCTACCAGGGTCTGGGCCGGATGCTCGGCCTGGGCGGATCCATGGTCGCGGCCTGGCTGACCCACAGCATCGAGGCGGTGATGCTGGTCCAGCTGGTGATGACGCTTGTCAGCGGGGCGGCGTCGGCTGTCCACGCTTGGAAGCTCCACCCGTGGGCTTTCTCCAAGGGGACATGGTTTGACGGTTCCCAATATCGGATCCAGTTGCGGATCGGGGCAAAGAATTTCCTCCTTCAGATAGGAAGGACCCTGAGTGGAACGGCACCGACCCTGGGGATCAGCTCAATACTGGGTCCTGCGGCGGTTCCGTTCTACACCGTGCCCGCCACCCTGCTGGGACTCTTCTTCACCCCGATCAATTCCTGGAATGCCAGCATGCAGAGCGCTTACGGCGAGGCATGGACCTCCGGGGCCGTCGACTGGGCCCGCGCCGCATTCCGCAAGTCACTCGAGAAGGCCCTCATTTTGGGAGGGCTTGGCATCGGGGTGTTCCTTGCGCTCGGAAACACCTTCATCCGGCTCTGGACGCACGAGCGGCTGTGGATGGACCCTGCCATGGCCGCCTCGATCGCCGCGATGGTGGGAACGGGGGCGTTTGTCGCGGCGGGGGAGTTCCTGCTGACGGGGTTGAACAGGAACCGGAAGGCGGCCTTCGCCGAGCTGGCCGCCGGCGTACTCGCACTTGCATTGGTGCCCCTGGCCGTGCGGTGGATGGGGCTTGGGGCCGTCGGCTTGGGCGCGATTGCCGCAACCCTGGCCTCCTCTGCGTGGGTGGTGCATAGGGAGATCCGGTCGAACCTCGGGGGCCAGTGCTTCCCTTCAGCCTCATTTATTGTCCGGCTCTTGGTCGCCGCCGCATCCGGAGGCGCGGCGGCAGCCCTCGCCGCGGGCCTGGGCGACCAGCACGGCGCCCGGATGGCCATCGTCCATCTGGCCCTTGGGGCCGTCAGTGGCGTCGCGGTCTTTGGCACGGTGGCGTTCATCCTGAGGTTAGTGGATTCCGGCGAGGCCGCGGCAATCGGCGGCCGCCTCAAGAAAAGTCTGGTTTTTTCATCCACATGACTTCCAACAGCCGCCACCGTCGACGACCCGCGATGCCGTTCGCCCTCTTGGGGCGCCGGAACAAGGAAGCCGCCCGAAGGGCCGCGGGCATTTCCGCCCTGGAAAGATGAACCTCCTTCGATTCGCAAAAAGGATCCCCGTCTACCTGAACAGGGAGCGCGACTACCAGGAGCACGCGCGCGGGGGGCTTCGCCACGAGGTCATATGCTACGACGAGGCGACCCGGTTCCGTTGCCCCAATGACGCGTTGGTGTTCTCGCAGTTCCAGGCCCATGTCTTCCAGCCCCAGAGTCGGGAGGAGATACGCCAGTTCCTTCACCTGGCCGAGGGGTGCCGGCGGTCGATCGATGCCGGGGCCTCGGCCGGAATCTTCTCGATGCTGTTCGCCGTGAGCCGCCCGGGCGCCTCGATCCTTTCGGTCGAGCCGGAGGATCGCTCCTTCAGGCTCCTCTGCGAGGCTCGCGCGCTCAACCTGCGGGAGGGCGTCGACTGGTCAACGGCGCGCTGCGTCCTGGCGGCGTCGCCCGGGCGGGTCATGATCGACACGTCCGAACTCGGAGCGACGGTTGCCGGGGTGGACAGAGGCGCCACGCGAGGCGCCGGCCAGGAGGCGGCCGAAGCGCATTCGCTTGCGTCACTCTGCTCCGCCCATGGCTTCCTTCCAGACCTCCTCAAGCTCGATATTGAAAGCTTTGAGTACGAGGTCCTGACGTCGTCGCGCGACTTCCTCGCCGAGACGATGCCGCGAATTCAGCTTGAGCTTCACAACTTCCTGATTCGCCGCAGGTCCCTCGATCCGGCCGCCCCTCTTCGGGTGCTTTTTGACCTAGGGTATTCCGACCAGGTGCTGGGACGGTCCTGGCAGGCGTGGTGCAGGGCGGTCGATGCCTCGGTCCAGCACAGGCATCAGACGAGGCATTTCTTCCTCAGCAAGTCCTCCGGATGAGCGGCAGTCCATGAACACCGACAACAACGGGCAAATCGGAATGGACGGCTCAACCCGTCTTCGAGTCCTCATGACGGCAGACCTGGAGATGTTTCCCGTGCCGCCCGTGCGATATGGAGCCACCGAAAGAACCGTGGAGACCTACTCAAAGGCGCTTTGCTCGCTTGGTCACACGGTGGACCTTATCGCAAAGACCGGCTCGGTCCGTTTCAACGGCGAGCTCTTCACCCCTCCCGCCGCCGGCGGCCAGTACCTTAGCCGGGCCGCATGCAAGCTCTGGTACCAACCCGTGAGCCTGTGGGCCGGGAGGCACGCGGACGTCGTGCACTGCCACTCGCGCGTGGACTACCTCTTTTCCCTATTCAGAACGACGAAGCCACTGGTCATCCACTTCCACAACGACGCCAAGCAGGAACACGTGGACTGGATCCTGCGCCACCGCCGCAAGAATCTGCGGATGGTGGCGATCAGCCGGTCGCAGATCGAGCACATCTCCCAGAAGGAGTACTTTGACGTCGTCTACAGCGTCCCCCCGATCGAACAGTTTCCATATAGGGAGTCGCCGGACAATCCTCCCTATCTGGTCTATCTCGGGCGAATCAACCACAACAAGGGCGCCGACATAGCGATCCAAGTGGCGAAACGCGCCGGGATTCCACTGAAGATCGTCGGCCCTGTGCGCGAGGAGCCCGGAAATGAGGCCTACTACCGCGAGAAGATAGCGCCCTTCCTTGGTCCGGAATGCGTTCACCTCGGGGAGGTTTCCAACGAGGAGAAACTGCGCGTCCTTTCCGGCGCGACGGCGATGATCTTTCCCATGCGTTGGAAAGAGCCGATGGGGCTGGTCATGATCGAGAGCCTTGCCTGCGGCACCCCGGTCATCGTGGCCAACCGCGCCTCGGCGCCCGAACTGGTGACCCACGGAAAGACGGGGTTTCTTTGCGACGATTTTGAGTCGTATCTGGCCGCCGTCAATGCGGTGGGCCGTATCAGCAGGCCGGAATGCAGGCGCGAGGCGGAGCGGCGGTTTGATGTGCCACAGATGATCCGGGAGATTGAGCAGGTCTATCGCCGGGCCGGAGCAAAGGGCGCCGGCCTGGCCGTCCGAGCATGACCAAGAAGCGCAAGTATATCCTCCACTTGACGCCCTTCGCCGAGTTCGGCGGCTGCGAGGTGAACTGTCTGCGGATCATCAAGGCCTGGAGCGATTGCGATCACCAGGTTGTCGTCTTCGCCGATCGCGGCCCCATGTCGGGAGGCTGGGAGGACGCCGGAGCACGCACCGTGCACCTCGGCGCCTGGATGGATGGATCATCGAGATTTGCAGCGGCACTTGCGGGATGGGTCGGGACCCAGGACCGGCCCGACGGGATCATCTACTGGAGCGCCAGTCGCCTTCCGACAGTTCTCCGCGCCATGGGCGCCTTGGATTCGCCGTGGGCTGTCCACCTGGGCAATCCCCGTCAGGGAAGCCTTCTCTCGCTTCTTCGCACTTGGAACGCCGAGTCGATGCACCTGGCCTCCACCGCCGTTACCCTCGTGGCATGCTCGCGTCACGTGGCCGACAGCTACATGAACAGCCGCTTCTTTCGGAGATTCAGGATGGAGGTGATCCACAATCCCGTGGATCCCTCCTTTGACATTGAGCGCGCCCACCGGCCCCTTCCTCAGGGTAGTTCTCCCCGAGTCGGCATGATTGCCCGCCTGGACAGCATCAAGGATCACCAGACCGTCATAAGCGCCTTGGCGGCTCTCGCCTCCAGCAGGGCCGACATCATGGTAGAATTCGCCGGTGATGGCCCTCTTTTGGAGAGCCTCAAGAGGAAGGCGCTGCAACTGTCTATCAACGAAAGGGTTAAATTCCTGGGCTTTATACCCGTGGGCCCCCTCCTGTCCCAATGGGACATCTACGTCCACTCAACCACGCAATCGGAAGGTATGGGCACAGCCGTAGCTGAGGCGATGATGGCAGGCCTTCCCTGCCTTGTCAGCGACCTGGGGGTGATGCGGGAGGTCTGCGGACCCGAAGGCGCTGCCTACGCCCCGGCCGGAGACGCGGAGGGATTCGCGTCGGAATTGCTTCGACTCATTGATGACAGGGACAGGCGGGAGACACTGGGTCACGCGGCGCAGGAACGGGCGCGCCGAATGTTCGGCCTTAGCCAAGCCTCGTCTGCATACGCACGCGTGGTATTTGCCCCGCTTGCCAAGGAGCGGCGATGACAGCGCCGACGTCGGATTCGAAGAGGACAGGCGGGCTCGGGGGGCTGGGCCGTTCGATAGCTGCCCTCGGGGACGTCTTGGACCCGAATTGTTTTGGCGGTGCGCCGTGGCAGTTCCTTCAGGAGAGCCAGCGCCAGGGATTTGCCCGACATGGGTGGAGTGTCGACGTAAGCAGGCTTCGAACGCCCCGCTTGCTCTGGAACGCTCGCCAGCTTGCGAGGGGGCGCAGGCCCGGGGGGTTTCAGTTTTCGAAATCCGGCCGGGCTGCTGCCCTCTCCCAGATTCCTCGGGAGATCATAGGGACTGAGGTGATCTCCTTCCACCAGCATTTCCCGGCGCCCGAGCCGATCATCCAGTCGGGAGGTGAAGTGAACTATTACGTGGATTCCACGTACACCCAGCTTTTCCCCTCCTACGGATACGACACCTCCCTCGACGGCAGGACCCTGAGGGATGCGATCGCCTATGAGCGCGACGCATATTCCGCGGCAAGTCGAATCATCGTCAACCAGTCCTGGGCCCTTCGTTCGCTTCGCTCCGACTACTCAATCGAGCCCAAGAAGTGCTCCATGATCCTCCCAGGCGCCAACTATCCCGTGTTTCCCGGAATATGTCCCTCCCCTTCCAGGGGCCGCGCAGGCCGCGACCGCCCCTTCGTCATGGGCTTCATAGGAAAGGATTGGCGGAGGAAGGGACTGGTCTTTCTCGACCGCGTGGCAGGTCTCCTTCGGACGCGGGGATGGAAGGTCAAGGTCAGGGCCATCGGATTCCCAGCTAGCGACGCCCCGCCCGGCTCCGATGTCGAATGCCTTGGCTTCATCGACAAACGGGTCGATTTCGGGCCGTTCCTTCACAGCTGCGACATGGGCTGCCTCTTCTCGAGCGCCGAGGCGGCCGGGACGGCCGTATTGGAATTCCTGGGAGTAGGTGTTCCAGTGGCGGGATTCACCGTGAACGGGCTCGCAGACCTTCTTCCAAGCGAGGGCGGCTTCCGGTTCTCGAAGGAAACGACGCCTGAATATGCGGCCGACGTCTTCGACGGCTATCTTCGCGACGAGGACCGACAGGAGCGGTTTCGGTCCGCCGCCCGAGGGCTGGCGCCCTACCTACGGTGGGACCGGTGCGTTCGCGAGTTCAGGGAATTGTGGGATACAGGATCGTTGGCCAATCCCTTCCGGCTGGCAGCGATTCAAGGAGCCCCATGAATACGGATCCTTTTCAGGTGGCGACAAAGCCCATGGCACCTTCGGCAAAACCCGACGATATCCGCCCTAGCCGTCCTTCCGCCGGAAAGGTTCTGCGGGAGATCTTCTCGGCAGAGGCCGCGCAGCGTAGGCCTGTGTCGGTCGCCCTGCGATTCGCAGCCTGGCAGCTTTGGCGCCGACTGTGGCGCAAACCCATGCCCTTTAGGACGGTTACGGGATCACGATTGCTGCTCATCCCAAACGCCTCGGATTCGCTATCAGGGTTCTGGTACCATCAGCTCCCCGATTTCGAGGAGCTGCTCTTCGCCCTCCATCTCCTCCAAGCCGGGGACCTTTTCGTCGACGTTGGAGCCAACCAAGGTGGTTGGAGCCTTGTGCTGGCGGGAAGGTCTGTCCGTGTCCTCGCATTCGAGCCGATTCCAAACACCCATCGGCGCATGCTCGCGTGCATCGCTGAAAACCCCCCCGAAATCCAGAGGAACATTCGCGTGGTGCCGGTCGGCCTTGGAGAGAATGACGGGATGGCGAGGTTCACCACCGAACTTGATGTCGGCAATCACCTGGTCAGGGACGAGGCGACGGATTCCGACGGGGTTGTCGAGGTCCGAATCGGAAGGCTAGACTCGTTTCTCGCCGACGACGCCCCGGTCCTCATAAAGATAGACGTGGAGGGTGAGGAGCTGCCCGTGCTGCTGGGAGGGCGGTCCGTGCTCGCAAACCCCTCGCTTGCCGCGGTAATCGTCGAGACCTTCCGCCCCGCCAACCATCTCCGCCCGCAGCTCGTTGCACTGGAGGGCCTGCTGTGCGAGCACGGATTCATTCCTGCGGCCTACGACCCGAGAAAGCGCGAATTGCGTGCGCTCACGAGTCCCTCAGAGGGAGCGCAGAACACCATCTATGTTCGCAACCTGCCTGCCACGATGCAGCGCCTCTTGAGGTCGAAGCCCGTTCGGGCATTCGGCGAGAATTTTTGATCCCCCCGTCCGGACACATGAAGAAGCCCTACGTGACCGCATTCCCAGGAAGGAGGGACAATTACCAGGTACCCCTGGCTCTCTCCGAATATGGCCGTTTGGCCGGTTTCGCCACGTGCTTCTACAGGGGTCGGGGCGCCATCGGCAGGATACCCATGCTGGCCTCGAGGCTGCGAGGCAGGCATGCCGACGGCCTTCCCGAGTCGGCCGTCGAGTGCATGGAGATGACAAACCTTGCGTCGCGCATCGGCCAGCGGTTCCTCCAACCCTCTCTGGTGGGCGTATGGGAAGACGCCGCGTTCGCAAGGCGGGCCGTGGAACTCGCGCGGAGTCACCGAGCAAACCTGATTCTCTACGAGTTTCAAGCGGAGTGGGCATTCCGCCAGACTCTCGGCCACGATGCTATCAGGATCCTCTTTCAATTCCACCCCCATCCCGACCTGGAGCATCCCCTGCTCCTGGCCGACGGGGCGCGCTACCCCCGGTTCCTTGGCGCCATCCGCAGGAGCACTCGCTCCAACCTTCCGAACAGCTACAGGCAACATACCCGGAACGCCTGGCGGAACGCGGACCACGTGATCGTCGCCAGCGGCTTCACCGCGAGGTCACTCCAGGCCGCGGGCTGCCCAAATGGCAAGATTACCGTGGTTCCCTACGGTGCGAATCCAGGGACGACCACAACGGCGGCCGGCGTGCGGAGGATGGGCGATGGACGCCCCTATTTCCTTTTCGTAGGGAGCGGCACGCACCGCAAGGGCCTCCACCACCTGCTTGAGGCGTGGTCAGGATCCCGCCTGCCGGCCAGCCACGAGCTTGTCGTCATCGCGCGGTACATCGAGCCGGGAATGCGCGAGTTGCTAACGAAGGCGAAATCGGTGCGCTGCATCCCCGGAGTGGGGCCGGAAGAGCTTGCGAACTGGTATGCCTCCGCCCGCGCATTTGTTCTCCCCTCCCTTTCCGAGGGATTCGGCCATGTCTACCTGGAGGCGCTGGCGTCGGGCTGCCCCGTCATTGGGACCCGAAACTCCATGCTTCCCGACCTTGCGGGCGCTCAGTCCCATATCCGCTACGTAGAGCCCTGCAATGTAGAGGGTATCAGGGTTGAGTTGGAGCGTGTCGCGGACCTGGACCCTGCCGATCCGTTCTTCGGGACAAGGGCTGTGAGGGAGAGCGTCGGTGAGCGAAGCTGGCCCAGGTTCAGGGAGGGCCTCGAATCGGTGCTCACGCGTTTTGACGGATGAAACCCGAGATTCCAAAGATCCTGCACGTGCTTCGCTCCCCACGCGCGGAGGGAACGGTGAAGCTTGTGCTCGACCTGATGCAGACCGGCCAGGCGGAGCACGAGCTGCTCATCCTTGAATCCGAGCCCGCGGATCTTCTCGAGGAGCTGTGCGCCTCCGCGGCTTGGTCGAGGATCGAGCGCAGGCTCCCCTCCGGCCCTTGGAAATTTCCCTGGATTGTTGCCAAGGCCTGGGACACATGCCGGAAGCGCAAACCCGATGTCGTAATCTGCTGGCCCAATGGCTTCTCGGCTTTCGTCCTCCTCGGCGCAGCGTGCGCGGGCGTGCGGAACTTGATCAGCCACGCGGGCAACCCCCCCACCCCAACCTTCTGGGGACGGGCCCACACCGTCATGACGACCGGGATGATCTGGGCACTGGGCGGGCGGATGGTATGCTGCTCCGCCTACGTGGCCGCCCAGTTCAGACGGAATGCGGGTATCTTCGCCTCCATCCTGCGCGTGGTCTACAACTGTGCGCCATTGGAGGAAATCCGTGCCATGGCGGCAGCGGCACGGGCGGTGCGCACAGACCGAGATCCGCGCCTTATCATGGTGGCCACGCTGGAAGCGCACAAGGACCACGCCACTCTTCTGAGGGCCATGCCGGAGCTTCTGCTGTCGGCACCGGGGGCGCAGCTGTGGCTTGTCGGGGACGGATCCATGCGGAGGGGCCTCGAGGAACTTACCGCCGCGCTCGGTCTCGAGCCGGCAGTGAGGTTCCTCGGCTCCCGGCGCGACGTCCCGGATCTCCTGGGACAGAGCGACGTCTTCGTTTTCTCGACGACCGCCCAGGAGGGGCTCGGAACCGTCCTTATCGAGGCCATGGCCGCCGGACTGGCGATCGTGGCGAGCGATGTTCCAGCCTGTAAGGAGGTTCTGGGAGACGGCCGGTGGGGCCGTCTGGTCCCCGCGGGGGACAGCGACTCCCTGGCCCGTTCGCTTGTCCAGAGCGTGCGCAACCCAGCCGAGGCGGATTCTGACGCAAGGCGCGAGGCGCTGAATCGATACCAACCGGCCCGCATGATGGCGGGCTACCTGGCCGCAGCCGGCTAATCCATGAAAGAACCCTTCCACCTTCTTTATATCCTCGGATCAGTGGCAGCCTCGCTGATAGCCATGGCGGGGATAGCCGCGCACGTCCCCTTCATCTACGGGACCATCCCGGGGATCCTAGGCGGGACCCTTGCGATCATAGCAGCGACCCGGTTCTTCCGCGACAAGAAGGACCTTGCGGGATTGATCGCGACGGCGTGCGGCTTCATCTACTATCAGGCCTACCAGGCGAACCCGTTCACCCTGCCGGATTTCACCTCGTACATCGCGGTGATCCCCGAACAGGACCAGTTGTTCGGGATATTCCTGGCAAACCTGACGACGGCGATGCTCCTTGTCTCGTACCACGCGATGTCGGGCCTGTTGGGGGGCACGATTGACGCGTGGATACCCCGTTCGGTCCAAGCCGCCCGTACAAACTGCGACGGGCCAATGCTCCTCAGTTTTTTCGTTCTCTTCGCCGTGGTTGCGGCTCCCAACATTCTCTTTGGACAGGTAGTTGTCGGGTCGATCGAGTCCATTGTGAGCCAGAGGGCTGCCTGGGCCGACCCGACCCAGGGCGGGTATGCCGTCTTTGGGGGCGCGCTCGGAAGCAGTTTCACGAACGTGATGCTGTGGACGGTGAGCCTATTCCTTCTCTGGCTCTACCTGCTCGGCTCGAGGTTCCGGTTCATCATGTGGGTGCTTGCCCCTCTTGTTCTTCTCTGGACCGCGGCCGTCGCCCTCCAGGGATCGCGCACCTACCTCGTCGCCCTCGCGCTGGCGTTCGCGGTCTACGTGCTCGGCAGCCCAAATCTCGGGCGCCGGGCGCTCTTCCACATCGTCTGGGCCGTCCCCATGATCCTGCTGCTCGTCCAGGTCTCCGCGCTCTTCAGGACGACGGGCCTTAAGTCGTTCGACGCCGTTGAGTTGACTGCCCACGGGCTCGAGATCCGAGGCAACGAGGGAGCCTCGTCCGAAATGGACGGCATCGAGTATTTCCGAACGGAGATTTTTAACCGTGGCGTCGCGCCCAATCCTCTCACCGGATTCTTCCGGGGCATGTTTGAAAGGCCGATCGAAGGAGCATTGATGGTCATCCCCAGGACCCTGTTTCCGTGGAAGCCCAACGACCCGACGGCCACGGAATACAGCCTTTTCTTCCAGAACGTGCGCCTGGGCGTTCCCTCGGAGGAGGCGTTTCTGGGGGCATCGCCCGGATTGGTCGGACGCGAGCTGATCAAGTACGGTCTGCTCGGGCCGTTCACGATGCTCTTCTGGATGGGCCTCATCCTGGTGCTCGCGAACCGGTTCTACGACGCCGACCCTTCCTGCGCCTATCATCGGATCTGCGCGGCGTCGCTCGTGGCATTCTTCATCGCGCAGGCCCGGGATTTCGTCCCGGTGTGGTTCATACCCTTCCTCCCGGTTGCTTTGATCCTGGCGATCATGGCGTGGCGATCGCACCATTGGACCCCTGTCCTCACGGTGTTAGAGTCGGCGCCGGATTCGAGGGCAACGTAGTATCCGGCAAGTCGGCCGCAAATGCCCAACATCGCCTTCCTGGTCCAGCGTATTGGCCCCTATCACCACGCGCGGCTCAACGCCCTGGCCGCAGTAGCCGGTTTCCGGGTGACGGCGATCGAGTTTCGCCTCGACGAGAAGGTAAACTCCTGGGACTCGGTTCGCGCCGACGGGAAATATTCACGAATCCAGGTAAGGACGCGGCCCGAAATGCGCCGGGCGCTCGAGGGAATCGGAACGGATGTGGTCGTTTGCACAGGCTACTCGGACGCGGAGGTGCATTTCGCCATGTCCTGGGCGCTCAGGCGTGGCGTGCCACGGGTGACCTGCAGTGACAGCAACTATGAAGATGACCCGCGGACGTTGCTCAAGGAATCCCTGAAGCGAAGGGTCGTGTCCGCCTTTGACTCGGCGCTTGTGGCGGGACGGCGCTCCCGGGACTACATAAAGCGGCTGGGTTTGAAGGAGGCCCAGTGCTTTGAACCCTGGGATGTCGTGGACAATGACCACTTTACAAGCGGTGCGGATGCCGCCCGCTCTAGGGCGGAGGTGGAACGAGAACGGCTGGCACTGCCCGAGCGGTATTTCCTGTGCGTTGCACGGTTCGTGCCGCAGAAGAACCTGGGCGGCCTCATCGAGGCGTATGCGGGTTACTCGGTCCAGACGGGGAGTGACGCCTGGTCGCTCGTCCTTTCGGGCTCCGGCCCGCTGGAGGACGCGTTGCGCAGGCAGGTGGCCGCGGCCGGGGTCGCGGACCGCGTGCATTTTCCAGGCTTCCTTGGATATACCGAGCTGCCCGGGTACTTTGGCCTGGCATCCGCATTCGTGCTTCCTAGCAAATCGGACCAATGGGGCCTTGTCGTTAATGAGGCGATGGCCGCCGGCCTTCCCGTGCTCGTGTCCTCCAAGTGCGGATGCGCGCCCGACCTGGTCTTGGACGGGGAGAATGGTTTCACCTTTGATCCCGACACCGTGTCCTCCTTGCATTTGAGGCTGGTCCGCATGGCGCAGCTGGGACGGCGCGAACGCGAAAAGATGGGCGCCAGGTCCAGGGAGATTGTCGCCGCCTATTCGCCCGCGGCGTTCGCCCGGGGCCTGAGCCTGGCGGTCGCCAGCGCTGTGCAACGGGCAGGTCGCCGGGCCCCGCTGCAATCACGGATAATGCTCGGCCTCCTGGGGTCGCGCGGCACAGGCGGCTCATGACTGGCGTACCGCAAGGCTCCCGCCGGCAGGTGTACTTCTGTTTCGCGGACCCGACCGGGTTCTCAGGGCAAAAGGCAGCCACCGAGATTGTCATCAGGGGCCTATCGAGGCGAGGCTGGAGCCCCAGGCGCCTGCCTCTGCCCGTACTCGAGCGGGGCGACCAGCAATGGCTCGCGTTGCCGCGCTTCCTCTTTGCCACGCTTTTGGCCTGGCTGCGGGCCCTGCGCCTTCTTGCAGGCCGCGGAAGTTGGCTTTGCGTCAATATGGGCCAGACACGGGCGGCATTTCTCAGGGATTCCGTTCCGCTGCTCGTGGGCCGGATCGGGCTTGGAAGGGAAGGCGTCGTGGTCTCGCTCCACAGCAGCCTCTTCATGGGCTGGGAGAACGATTCCGTTGATGCCCGGGCGTTCCGCCTCCTGCTGGGCATGGCGGGAGCCGTCACCGTTCTTGGAGAAGGTCAAAGGAGGCGCCTGATCGACCTCGGAATCCCGAGCGGGCGCCTTGTCACGGTGGTGAACACATGTGAATTGGAACCGATCTCCAAGGAGGACGTCACAACCAAATTTGCTGTGCTTGATGGCGATCGGACGAAGCCTGTGTGCCTGCTCCACCTGAGCAGCCTCGTAGACACCAAGGGCTTCCCGGAGTATCTTGGGGCTCTGGCACGTATTTCCGAGATGCCGGGTCCTGTCGTCGAGGCGGTACTTTGCGGGCCTCTGTCCGCAAGCGATTTCTCGGGGCCCTTCGGCGACCTCGCAAAGGCGAATGCGTGGATCGAGGATGAGATGGCCGCGATCAACCGAGGCAAGCGGGTGCGGGTCAAATGGATCAAGGGCGCAGCAGGAGCGGAAAAAGCGGCGTTGTTCCGGGAGGCGCATATCTTTGTCCTGCCAACACGGTACGCGGTGGAGGCCCAACCTCTTGTCCTGCTTGAAGCGATGGCGTCGGGCTGCGCCGTCGTCACGACTCGGATAGGCGAGATTACGACCATTCTGGACGAGGAATGCGCCGTGCTCCTGAATCAGCCCACGGTAGAGGCGCTCACCGGCCAGCTGCAGGACCTGGTCGGAAATGTTTCGGAGATTGGACGGCTGGCGCTGGCTGCGCACGGCCGCTACGTCGACCGCTACGGGATGGAAAGCCACATCGACCAATGGGAAAGGCTGCTGGCCAGGACAGGCGGCCGGCCGGGAGGAAATGCATGAGAATGTCCGCGAACCCGTCCGGACGGCACCCGCTCAGGGTCCTCTTTATCTTTGAGTTCGCCCGGCCCGAGGACGATTGGATGATGAGTTCACTGATCAAGAGCATCAAGGCTGCGCGTCCCGGCATGAACCCGACCTACATTCATGGGCTATTCGGGACGTACCGGCCTGGCGGCCTCAATCCCGCAAGGCTGGCAAATCTCGCCTGGGTTTACCTTCAAACCGCGCTCATTGTCCCATTCGGCAGGTTCGATGTGGTGCTCGTGAGGAGCACCCCTCCCGGCATCCAGATCTGGACGGCGTGGTGCGCGTGTCTCCGCCGGCTCCCCATCCTATGCTGGTTGATGGACTACCACCCTGAGATAGAGGCGAGGATTCTCGAAAGGCGCGGATTTGGCCCCTTGGCGCGGCTCCTGCGCCGCATCGACGAGGCATCGATGACGCGCTTCTCCGCCGTGGTGGTCCTCGACCGGGCCATGGCCCGCATCGCGCGGACACGGGCCGGGAGCGTCACCGTACTGGAACACCCCACCTGGGGGGCGATGGAGGCAAGTGCTGCATCACGCCTGGATTACGCGCCAGGCCAGGGTACCGGTCCCATGCGCTTGGCCTATTCCGGAAATCTTGGAACCGCACACGACCTTGGGGCATTCCGGGCATTGCTGGTCGCGTTGCTCACGAGGAGGCCCGTCGAGCTTTATGTTGTCGGCGCCTCGGCGGAAGGAAACGGGCGCCTCGGGGACATCGGCTCGAGCCTGGGTATCCCCGTGAAGGCCCACCCGAGGGTGCCGTTCGCCCAATTGCGCCCCCTATACGAGGAGTGGTGCATCGACGCAGGCGTGGTGTTGATGTCCGATCAGACCGCCGGCCTCCTCTCGCCGAGCAAGTTTTCCGGGTACATCGATTTCGGCCTGCCGATCCTCTACATTGGCCCGAGCGAGACCAATGCGGATGACGTCTGCACAAAGTTCAACGGTGGATTCAGGCTTTCCTGCAACCCGCGTGCCGAGGAGCTGTCCGCCGTCACGGCGGCCCTTCTCGACCCGGACCGGATGAGGTCGGCCTCCCAGGGGGCCCGGGCTGCATCGGTGCATTTTTCCGGCCTCAACAATGACTCCCTGGCGGCGCTCCTCTCTCCCTGGCTCAAGGAGCGGACAAACCGATGAAGCGCACCTTCGACATCCTCGCCTCGTTCGCGGCCCTCCTCGTCCTCTCCCCCATCATGCTAGCGGTCTCACTTGCCGTCCGGATCAAACTGGGAGCCCCGGTCCTCTTCGCGCAGGAGCGCCCCGGCCTCAAGGGCCGGATATTCACGATGTGGAAGTTCCGCACGATGACGGATCGCCGCGATGCGGAGGGGCGCCTTCTGCCGGACGGCGAGCGGTTGACCGGATTTGGCAGATGGCTCAGGGCAACCAGCCTCGACGAGCTTCCCGAACTATGGAACGTGCTCCGCGGCGAGATGAGCGTCGTCGGGCCGCGTCCCTTGCTCATCGAGTACCTGGATCGCTACACGCCTGAGGAACGACGACGCCACGATGTGCGTCCGGGCCTCTCCGGATGGGCCCAGGTCAATGGCCGAAACGCCGCCACGTGGGAGGACCGCCTGCGGTTGGACGTGTGGTACGTGGACCACGGAACCTTTCTCCTGGACCTGCGAATCATACTGAGGACCGTCACGATCGTGTTACGGAAAGAAGGCATTAGCTCGCGGGAAACGGCGACAATGCCCGAGTTTCGCCCCCGTAAGTGACACTTGGGTGAATCGGGGTCAAAAACCTCGACACACCTCTCGCGTTCCCGCTAACGACTTGCTATGGATACGAGCAGCATCGTAAGCGCGGATTCCGTCAGGGAAGTGATCGTGGAGACCCTGCCCCCTGGAATCGATCAACAGGGCCGCATCTTCGGCGGCGATGCCCCGCTCGACAGCCTCGGCCTGGTGAATTTCCTCGCCGATCTGGAGTACAAGCTGGCCGAGCGATTCGGGCGCGACCTGGTGCTGGCAAGCGAGCGGGCCATGAGCCGGAAAAACTCGCCGTTTCGCGACGTCGCCGCCCTGACCGACTACGTGGTCGAACTCCTCGGCGAGTGAACCAGCAACGCGTGATCCTCATCACCGGCACCAGCCGAGGCATCGGTCTCGGGCTTGCCAGGCATTACCTGAAGCTGGGCGACACCGTCTGCGGCTGCAGCCGCGCGGAAAGCGCGATCGACGAACCGGGCTATACCCACTTCGGACTGGATGTCGCCGATGAGCCCCGGGTTGTCGCGATGGTGAGGTCCGTTGCGCGCAAGCACGGGAGGATCGATGTCCTGATCAACAATGCCGGCATCGCCTCCATGAATCATGCGCTGCTCTCGACCGGTGCCACAGCGAAGTCGATCTTCGCCACGAACTTCCACGGCACCTTCCTCTTCTGCCGCGAGGTTGCCAAGGTCATGATCCGCAGGAAGACGGGCCGGATCATCAACTTCACCACGGTCGCTACCCCGCTCCGACTTGAGGGCGAGTCGCTCTACGCCGCAAGCAAGGCCGCGGTGGAGTCCCTCACCGAGGTGTTCGCGCGCGAGCTCGGGCCCACGGGCGTCACAGTCAACGCGGTAGGCCCGACGCCGACCCCCACTGACCTGATAAAGAGCGTGCCAAAGGCAAAGATGGACGCCCTCCTGGCGCGCCAGGCGATCGCCAAGCTCGGCTCTATCGAGGACGTGATCAACGTCGTCGACTTCTTCGCCTCCCCTAGGAGCGCTTTCGTCACCGGTCAGGTTGTTTATCTCGGGGGTGTGGTGGGCTAGAATGGGGGAGCATATGAGCCCTACCGCACGAGGCGTTTCCGAGGAGACCAAACACCTGGTGGCGGGCGACATGGCCGCGCTCTCGCAGAGGCGCGGCCCGCGCGAGCTCTGGGTGAACGACGTCGGCGCGGTCACCTGGGCTGAGTTCGGGGCTGCGGTGCAGGCCGCTCAGAACCAGTGCATCGGCAACCGCGTCAGGCACGGCTCGGTCGTGGAGGTCGTTGCCTCGGAGAGACTGGGCTTCCTCGCCTGGATGTTCGGGGCAGCCGCGGCCGGCGTGATCTTGGCACCGGTTCGCGGAGGCGACATCCCAGGCTCGGTCCTCAAGGACTTTGTAGAGGTTTCATGGCGCGTGACGGATGGGAGGATAGAGCGCGTGGACTCCGGGGTGACGATCGCCGCGGCGCAGAAGCTCCTTGAGAAGCTTCGCATGCGCCGCCACCCGGGTCTGATCCTGGCGACCGGCGGCACGACCGGGACGCCAAAGCTCGTCCTGCACGACCTTGCCCTCCTCCTTTCCACGATCCCTGTGTGGGACGGGCCGCCCAGGCGGATCCTTCCGCTCATGCGCTTCGATCACATCGGCGGGCTCGACATGGCCTGGAGGGCAATTGGTGCGGGTCAGGTGCTTATCGCGCCACCCGCCGAAATCTCCCCCGAGAGGGTGGCGGCTGCCGTGGAACTCCATAGGGTTGAGATCCTTCCCGCGACCCCGAGCTTCCTCAATCTCCTCCTCATCTCTGAGGCACATAGGACCCGGGACCTCAGCTCGCTTGCCGTCGTGCCCTATGGGGCCGAGCCCATGCCGGCTTCCCTGCTCGAGCGGCTCCAGTCGGCATTTCCCCGGGTGCAGTTTGTGCAGCGGTTCGGCACGAGCGAGACCGGCGCGCTCCCGGTGCGCGGCGTGGGGACCGGCATTGTTCTCGGCGACCGCAAGGGAACATTCGCCTGGAAGGTAGTCAATGACGAGCTGTGGGTGCGCAGTCCCGCGCGCGCGCTCGGCTACCTCTCCGGAGATACCGGGGGGTTCAACGCCGACGGGTGGTTCAGGACCGGGGATGTCGTCGAGACGCTCCCCGACGGCTCGCTGCATATTCTGGGACGGCGCACCGAGGTAATCAACGTCGGTGGCGAGAAGGTTCTGCCCGGCGAGGTGGAAAGCGCGCTGCTCCGACATCCCATGGTCGCGGACTGCAGGGTCAGCCCCAAGCCCAACGCGATTCTCGGCCAGGTGGTTTCCGCGGAGATCGTATGGCGCGGCAAGGAGGAGGACACGCTTGCGGTGAAGCGCCTGATCCATGACTTTGCAAGGGACTTGATCGCTCCCCATAAGCTTCCGGCGTTTGTGCAGCTGGTGAAGGTCATCGGTTCCTCGCCCACATTGAAGAAGCTCCGGAATGTCGGCGCATGAACCGGCTCGTCATCATCGGTGCCGGGGGCTTCGGCCGCGAGATGCTTTCATGGGCGCGTCAGGCGTCGCCCCCCTTCCAGGTCAAGGGCTTCCTTGACGACGACCTCTCTGCTCTCGCCGGCTTCGCAAGGGATGTCCCGATTCTCGGTACTACACGGGATTACAAGCCAGTGGCGGAGGACCTTTTCGTCTGCGCGATGGGGGGGATAGAGGCCAAACGGCGGTGCGTGGGGCGTTTGCTCGAGCACGGTGCAGCGTTTGCAACCGTCGTTCACTCGACCTCGGTCGTCGGTGAGCATGCCCAACTCGGCCGCGGTGTCATCCTTTGCCCGCATTCGGTGGATTCGCCGGATGCCCGGCTCGGTGACTTTGTGACGGTTAACCTTCATTCGACCGTTGCCCACGACGCCATCGTCGGCAGATGGAGCCAGCTGCACTGCCATGTCGACGTCACGGGAGGCGTTGTTCTGGGCGAAGGGGTCCTGGTGGGCAGTCATGCCTCGATCCTGCCGGGTTTAAAGGTCGGGGACGGGGCGGTCATTGGCGCCGGGTCTGTCGTCACCAGGGACGTCCCGGCCGGCGTTACGGTCTTTGGCGTGCCCGCGCGCCCGGTCGCGAAGGCCCATGACTGACGACTCGGGATCCAAGGGACCTGGGACCGAGGGACGCGCTGAACCGGCCGGGGGCGCGGCGCTCGCCCGAGGGGGGTTGCTGGCCTGGCCCATACTCGTCCCTGCAGCCGTCCTGGTTGCCTCAGTGGCCGTCCAGGGCGTCCATGTATTCCGTCAGACCCACCTGAGTGTCCCTCCCCATCTGGGCAGCGCATTGTCGGCGGATGTTCCAGGATGGACGAGCAGGGAATTGCCCCTCGGGGCCAACGAGTTCCTGAGCGGGGAGGCGGGCAAGGTGCTCAACTTTGACGATGTGGCCTACCGTGAATTCAGCCGGGGAAATGAGAGATTTGAGGTCTACGTGGCGTACTGGAGCGCGGGCAAGATGCCCACGCGCATGGTGGCCTCCCACACGCCGGACCGCTGCTGGACTGAGAACGGATGGCAATGCACCTCGATGAAGTTCAAGGTCCCCGAAGCATTGGAAGGGACCCCCCTCAAGCCAGCCGAATGGAGGATCTTCGAGCCTCCCGGGGGCGGGAAACCGACCTATGTGCTGTACTGGCACCTGGTGGAGGGACGCGTCTACGACTACGGAAGCCGGTTCAACGCGGTCCCCGACCCGCTCCTCTGGTGGAAGGATGCCCTCCAGCAGGCCGTGCTCGGCAGCCGTGAGCAGTACTTCATCCGAATAAACAGCCAGGAGCCCCTGGAATCGCTCTGGTCCGATCCGGGCTTCTCTGAGGTCGTCCGCCGACTTGGAGGGATGGGTCTGTTTGCGGCGCCGGCACACGGCTGAACGCCCGCTCTGCGCCGATCTGGTTACGGCAGGTTACAGGAAAGCAATAAGGTCCTCGAAGGCCGACCCGTCGGATCGATCAATCTCGCAAAACCCGCCTCGGCCTTCCGTCATGTCCCGGCCTTTCAACCCTCCACGCTATGCAAAAGACGCTCCTTGTCACCGGTTCCTCGGGTTTGATCGGATCCGAAGTCTGCATGTATTTCTCGCGCGAGCTCGGCTACGACGTTCACGGCATCGACAACAACCAGCGGGCGGTCTTCTTTGGACCCCAGGGCGACACGCGCTGGAACCAGGAGCGCCTCGAAAGCGAGATCCCGGGATACAACCACCATGAACTGGACATCCGCGACCGCTATCCCCTGATCGCCTTGGTCAAGTCGCTCAGGCCCGCAGTCATCGTGCACTGCGCAGCCCAGCCGAGCCACGACCGCGCCGCTGCGATACCATTCGAGGATTTCGACACCAACGCGGTCGGGACGATGAACCTGCTCGAGGCCGCCCGACTGGCCTGCCCCGAGTCGCCCTTCCTGCACTTGAGCACCAACAAGGTTTACGGCGACGCACCGAACCGGATCGCCATGAGGGAACTCCCTACAAGGTGGGATTTCGCCGACCCGGTGTACTCCGACGGAATCCCGGAAACATTCACGATCGACCAGTCAACCCACTCGGTCTTCGGTGCATCGAAGGTCGCAGGAGACATGATGGTCCAGGAGTATGGCAGATACTTCAACATGCCCACCTGCATCATGCGCGGCGGCTGCCTAACCGGACCCAACCACTCCGGAGTCGAGCTGCACGGGTTCCTCAGCTACCTCGTCAAATGCAACCTTGAGGAGCGCGAATACAAGATCTTCGGCTACAAGGGCAAACAGGTTCGGGACAATATCCATTCGCTCGACGTCGCGAGGTTCATGGCAGCGTTTGTCGAGTCTCCAAGGGCTGGAGAAGTGTACAACCTGGGAGGCGGAAGGGCCAACAGCACGTCTATCCTGGAGGCATTCGAGCTCGCCGAGGAGTTTACGGGAAAGGCCCAAGTTTACAGCTATGTGGAGCAGAACCGAATCGGCGACCACATTTGCTACTATTCCGACCTCCATAAGATCCGCAGCCATTACCCAAAGTGGGACATCACCCAATCGCTGCGTGAGACTGTCGGCCAGATTGTGGAATCATGGCAGCGAAGGCCCGTTCTATCGGCCTGAGCCAAGGACACCGGCGCCGTCCGAAGCCCGGAGGCCGCGCCGTCAGGCCACCTTGACCTTCGGACTCTTGAGCATCCCGGCGACTATCTTGGATCGCTTCAGCCGCGGCTCCCTCTGGGGATCGATGACCTCGAATCCGTTGGAATATGCCCTCCATGCCGCCTCTGCGGTTTGAAATTTACTGGAAAGAAACCGCGGCGGCGTGAGCGGATCGGGGCTAACAGCGACAATCGCCCATTCGCCCGGGACACCCACCTCGCCCTTACCCTGCGGGCCCAGGAAATATGGACCCACACGAAAATCGCCCGTGTCTGTCGTCACCACAATCGCCTCTTTATCCATAACTGAGATTTTCATGGAAACGAAAGCGATATGACCTCGCGGCGCTTTGGCAACCCTCGCTTTGGCGTAGACGAGTGGCCGCACACCCCGTCAGAGCAGGAACACGCGCAGGTAGAAGCGCCGTTGATCGAATCCTCTATACTGGCAAATGATCTCATCTGGAAGATGGGAGAGCTCCAAATTTCCTCAGGGCAGGTCTTTGCAGATTTCTGTGGAGCTGGGCCTCCCCGAGACATTGTTAGCACCATTCGCTTGCAACATCCCTATTAGACTTCGGCTTTTCAAGAATTCTCGCTGCTTCGGAATGCGATTTTGTAACATTGCCATTCGCCTCTAGGCTCTGCGCTCCTAGGCAAGGTATCGCGGGGGACAATCACGGCCGAACTGAGGATAGAAATATTGCGGGAGTTCGAGAGAGACCTCACTGCCCGAAAGATTCGCCTCGTCTCGTTGAGTGACCTGCTCGTCCTGGAGGCTACGGATCTGTTGAACGAACTCTATCCCAAGGTGCCGTTGCGCACGCTCGATGCTCTCCATCTGGCCACCTACCTGAGCATCGAAACGGGCCCCCTGTTCACCAAGGACCTTCGGATGCGCCAGGCCGCCGAATACCTAGGCCTGCCCCTGGCGGGATAGCACCTGGTTGCCACGCGCTATTCGTGCGGCAGCCTCGTGAATCGCCAGGGAATCCAGGCCCCGAAGGGCAGGGATTCGGGTCATTGCGGGAGAGGAGGGAGTTCTGGGACCGCAGTGGATCCCCTATTGGCAGGCTTCACACGTACCCCCGTTGCGCATCGCCTCTATGGAACAGGCGGTCTTTTCCTCCGCCGTGTACTGCTTTGGAGTCGCGGTGTCAGCGGGGAACGGAGGCGTTGACAGCAACGTCGCGGCGTCGCGCGTCGCAGTCTCCGCCTTAGTCTCGCCGGCCGCGCCGCGCATCTCCTTCTTCACCGTGACGGTCGCCTTCTCGATGTTGGACGCGCCCAGGCCGCGAAGGTAATAGGTCGTCTTGAGTCCCGCATGCCACGCATGGCGGTACATGTGCGATAGGGTCTTCAGATCGGGCGTCTTGATCCAGAGGTTTACGGACTGTGCCTGGTCGATCCATTTCTGGCGCCTTGCAGCCGCATCAACGACCCATTTGGGATCTATGTCGAATGCGGTGAGGTACCTCTGCTTCAGGTCTTCGGGAACCCGCTCAATGTCCTTCAGTTCGCCGTCGAAGTACTTGAGGCTGTCCATCATCTCCTGATCCCAGAGGCCGCGCTTCTTCAGGTCCTTAACGAGGAACGGGTTGAGGACGATGAACTCGCCCGAAAGGTTGGATTTGACGAACAGGTTCTTGTAGGTCGGCTCGATGCAGGGNNAGATCGTCGCGGTGGGCGCGATCGCAAGGACATTGCTGTTTCGCATGCCCTGTGCCGCAATCTTCGCACGCAGGGGCTCCCAGTTCATGCGGGACGTGCGCGGCACCTGGATCGGGAGCCCACGCTCCTTTTCCAGGAGGTCGACCGTGTCCGGGGGAAGGAGCCCGCGGTCCCACTTCGATCCCTTGTAGGTCGAATACGTCCCGCGCTCGGCCGCCAGGTCGGAACTCGCCTCGTAGGCATAGAAGGCTATCGCCTCCATGGCCTCGTCGTTGAACTCGA
>PLXR01000065.1 GCA_003151495.1 Opitutaceae bacterium | reverse complement strand
GAGTCCTCGATGTTCGCGGCCAGGAGCTCGCCCTGCTGCTGCTTGTCGGCGAGCACCTTCTCGGCCTCGGGAAGGCGGTCACTGCGCATGTACCACACCACGCCCATCGCGATGCTGAGGACCACGCACGTCACCGAGATGACGTTCTTGCGAAGGAAAAGGACTACTTCCTCGTTGCTCATGTCTTCTTCGGCCCCTTCGCGTATTCGCAGAAAAGCTCTATCACCAGGCGGCCGGTGGAGGAATTGCGCCTCATCGTGAGCAGGTTGACGTCGCGGAACATGGGCCCGAGAACCTTGTCGGCCCGCAGCTGCTTCTCATAGGCCGATGCATCGCCGCTTGCCCGGTCCGGGGCTCCCTTGACGGTCGCCCGGATCGACACGCCGGTCTCCCTGAAGTCGAGGCCGTCCAGCGCTATCTTCTTGGGCGTCATCAGACCGATCCTGAGGATGATCTCGGAGAGGACGGGCTTTGAGGCGATGAAGTCCACAACCTCCTTCGTCTTGGTCTCCTCCTGCTTGAAGGACTGGTACATGGCGACGGCCTCGGCGCTCTGCTTCTTGTCCTGGTCGATCTGGCGCTGCCATGCGTTGATCTGCTTGCCCACCTCGTAGAGCTTCCATTCCTGGAACCCGAGCACGAGGAGGAGCGCGATCGCGACCAGGATGGCCGCCCCGTTGACGAAGAACGCGGTCCGCACGACCTTCGTGTCGGGAAGGTTCTCAACGATGCGGATGTTGGGATGCCAGGGCGGCACCGCCAGGCCGGCGTCACTTTTTTTCGTCTGCGGGGGTGCCATGTTGCGCGTTGTACTGGACCATGAGGCTCATGAGCCCGAACCACCTGAAGTCGCCGGCCGTCTTGGAGAGCGCGTCCGGGACGATGACCTTGCGCGACCTCAGCCAGGGCAGGGGGTCGAATTTCATCGCCGTGATGCCGAGCGAGGAGGCAAGCGCTCCCTCGAGCCAAGCGAGCTTCGGCGAGAGCTGGATGCAGATCACCTGGCCCACCGACTGCCCCGTCTGGACCTCGTAGAAGCCGATCGAGGACTGAAGCTCCTTCAGGAGCCTCTTGATGAGGAGGGGGCCCATCCCCGTGAAATCAAACGTGTTTGACCGGAATAGCTTCCTGGCCGACTCCTCGTCCTTCAGGCCAAGCTCCTTCTGCACGACGGGCACCATCGCCTCGAGGCCCTGGGGGATGGGCCTAGACGCCTCGACCCCGCTCGCGGATATGATGAAGCTGTGGGTGGTCTCATTGCCGACGTCCAGGACAAGGGTCGGCGTCTTCGACTTCTCGAAGGCCAGGAAATCGACAAGGGCTCCGAGCGTCGCGACGCTCCCGAGCTCGAGGCGCTCGGGGTAGATCCCGTGGTTCAGGAGGCTCTCCTGCACCGCGTTGATGTCGTCGTTCGGGGCCCCGCAGAACACGACCTCCTTCTGGTTCGCCTTGACCAGGTCAAAGTCGGCGCCGTCGCTGGCGTTGATCAGGGCGATCGTGAACTTGTCCGGCTCGATGCGCAGCTGCTGGGTGAGGACGTCGGCCATGTACCCAGGCTCCTTCATCTTCTTGAGCTCAAGGGTGTGCTTGCGCACCACGCGCTTGGGCGGGTAGACCCCGACGACCGCGTGGACGTAGCCGCTCGGGGGCTTCCTGGGCTGGAGGTGCTTGAGCGCCTCCTCGATGCCCGCCTCGTCCCCAATGGCGCACTCCCTGAGGTCCTCGACCTCCAGCGGTGTCGACGCCGAGGTGGTCCGGGCCAATAGGACCGAACTTTCGTTCATCTCGACGAAGAAACCCTTCGTCTTCTTAGAGAAAAACATGGAGCGTTATGGTGATGGGGGGCCCTTTACCAGTGCCTGGCGCACGGTATTGAGAGCGGTTTGCGGAGAATGGACGGCTATTCCATTAGGTATTAACCCCATTTACAAGGCGAAATCAGGCATTAATCCCGCGCCCTTAGCCATTTACCCTTTATTCAAACGAAAAACCCGCCGCAGGGGGTGCGGCGGGTTCGGCTTACTTCTGCCACGTACGCTTCTTGTGGCGATTCGACTTCAAGCGCTTCCTGCGCTTGTGCTTGTTCATCTTTAGGCGGCGCTTCTTCTTGAGATTTCCCATAATTGATTGATCCGGAGAACGTGCGATTCACGCCGGGGGGTGTCGAGTGCAAATTTCCCGCCGGCCGGCGGTCCGGGGATTCAGTCCCCCCCGGGCAGGGCCATCCACTGGCCGGCCATGGTCGAGTAGACCCATAGGCGGAGGCGGCACCCCGGGAAGAAGCCCCGCGCGCATGACCCGTAGGCCGCAAGCTGCCTCTCGTATTCGCCTCCAAGGCGAAGGAGCAGCTCCCCGTCGCCCTCCCCTTCCCTCCGGCGGTTGGTCTTCCAGTCGACGATCCACACCTCGGCCCGGTCCGGGTCATGGAGCACCAGGTCGATGACGCCGTCTATCCAGCCGTCGCGACCCATGGGCGAGAATATCCCCACCTCCGCCAGCCGCCGCCACCGGGGCTCCCGCATGAGTCGCCAGGCCTCGCTGGCGAGCAAGCGCCCCCATTCCTCGCCGCCCCGCGCCCCAAACCCCAGTTCGTCCGCCCTCGCCGTGGCGGCGGCGCCGTGGGCGTCCACTGCGGCCCCGTCGCCCGCCCAGGGAAGGTGCTCGAGCGTCTGGTGCCACCAAATGCCGTACTCCAGCGGATCGGGACCCGTCCTCACCGGCGGGGGGACGTCAAGGGATGCCTCGTGGCCCGCCGAGCGGGCCATGTCCGGGAGGGCGGCGAGCTCGTGCGGCAAGATCCTCTTAGGAAATGGCCTCGGCCGGGGCGCCCCCTCGGGCATGGCCGCCTCGGCCGCTTCCGGCGGCGCCCCCTCGTTCCCGGGATCGGCCTCATTGGGACCGGTCCGGGCCGCCGGCGGAAGGGCGTCCAGCAGGGCGGGATCAAGCCTCCACAGGTCGGCAAAGCTGCCGGCCTCGAAAACGTCGGCTGTCCACGGGATCACGAGCGCCCTGAGCGGCCGGGTCAGGGACACGTAGAGCAGCCGCACCAGCCCGCGAAGGCGTTCGCGCTCCAGCGAGTCGCGGGTCTCCGCGCTCACCCCCTCGTTGTCAAAGACGACCTGCGATTCCCCTTCCCTCCCGCGGACAATCCTGAGCCCGACCGGCGCCCTCAGCTTTATCTGGCGCCATAGCCCGACCGGGATCACGACCGGCCACTCCAGGCCCTTCGCCGAGTGGGACGTCATCAGGTTGACCGCGTCCCCGGAGGGCCTCCCGTAGGCGCGGAGCTCGTCGATCGAAGCCAAGAGCTCCCGCAGCCACGCCCGGGGGCCGGCTCCCGCCTGGCCGAGTTCCTCCGCTCGGGAAAGCAGGCGAGAGAGCTCGTCGGAAAGGCCGCCCTCGGGATCCACGCACCGGGCCTTGCCCTCCAGGCCGCAGGCCTCGAGGAGTTCGAACGCGAAGCGCCCGAGCGACTCCCCCTCCGGGTCCGCGCGGTCGACAAACGGCGCCACGACGCCCACCGCGTCGGCGACCGGGGCGGGCGCCTCGCCGGGATCGTCCCAGCGGAATCCGCCCTCCCGGGCGAACGCCTCGGCGATATGGGCGTCGCTCACAGCGAACACCTCGCGCAGGACCCCCGCCCATTCGAACAGGTTCTCGGGGTCGCACACGACCGCGAGGAGGCCGCACACCCACGCATAGGCCGGGTTGTCCCCGTTGCGGTTGCGCCGCATCTGGAGCGCCGTCTTCACGCCCGCCGCCTGCAGCTGGTCGCGGACGATGGGAAGCCACGAGATCCGCGGCGCGAGGATGCAGATGTCGCCAAGGCGCGCGGCGCCGACGGCGCCAGGACCGCCCGATGAGAGCAGCGCGGCGACCTGCCGGGCCTCGTGGGCTAGCTTGCGGTCGGCCCGCTTCCGTCCGGCCGGCCCGGAGAACGCGGGGATCGGCAGGAGCGAGGCCGCGCCCCCGGCGTTTTCCGGGCCCGGCTCAAGCGGCTCATACGGCACCTGGAGGAGCTGCGGGGGGGCACCCTCCTCCGCGGGAACCCCGAGGTTGTGCGGGCGCTCCGGCCCGAAAGCCCTGGGCAGCGTGTCATTGAGGAGTCGCACCGTCCGGCGCGGAGCCCGGAACGTCACCCCGAACGTGAGCTTCTCGCCATCGATCCCCCGCTCGAACGCGGCGACATGCCCCTGGAAATTCCGGATGTCGGCCCGGTCCGAGTAGATGCCCTGCTGGGCATCGCCCACCATGCAGAAATGCCCCGGCCTTGGCCCGGCGCCGCCCCCGGCGGGCCATGTGCCGCGCGCCGCGCCCGGGGGCCGCGTAATCTCCACCAGGACCGCGAACTGGCTCGCGTCGGTGTCCTGCGCCTCGTCGAGGATCACCCTCCAGCCCTCGCCCCGGATCCGCTCCAGCATGGATTCGTCGTGCAGGATCGAGAGCGCCGTCTCCACCTGGTCCGAGTAGGTCTGCAGCCCGCGGTCGAGCCGCCAGGCTCGGAATCGGAGCGAAAGCTCCGCCGCCAGGACGCCCCCGGCGCCCGCCAGCCAGCCCTTGAGCGGTGCGAAGAGCCGCCTGAACCGGTCCTTGATCTCCGAGGCCGTCCCCTCGGGCTTCGCGAGCGCAAGGGGGCCGTTCCCCTCCCGGAACCGCCGGTCCCACGCGAGCGCCGTCTCCTTGTTGCGCGCAAGCGCCTCCGCCGCGGCGCCCCTGCGCTTCGGCGCGACCACGAGGATCTCGGCGAGGACCTCGGGCGCCGGCCCCGGCGGCGCCGCGGAGGGCCTCGCCTTCAGGAGGCGCCCCGCCGTCGCCGCGTCCAGGTCCCTCGCCAGTTCGAAGATCTGCTCAAGGGGCGCGTGCCGCAGGAACCCGTCGACCTGGGATGCGCTGAGCGAGGCAAAGGTCATGGGATCCTGGTCGAGGAACTCCTCCCAGCGGGTTTCGTCGTCCTCGTCGATGATCGTCGGGTTCAGGTGGACGCCGAGCGCGCTCCCGTGCCTGCTGGCGAGTTGGATGCAAAAGCTGTGGATCGTGCCAAAAAAGACGCGGTCGAGCCGCGCGAGCGCCTCCACGTCGGCCTTGCTCTCGGCCGCCATGCGCCGCAGGAGAGCCGCCCGCGCCCTCTGGCCGATCTGCGCGGCGGCCTTCTTCGTGTAGGTGACGACCGCGGTCCGCGCGAGCATCGCGGCCCCCTTGGGGGACATGGCCATTGCCGCCAGCCGGTTTGAGATGGCGGTCGTCTTCCCGGATCCCGCGTTCGCGACGACGGCCAGGTTCACCGACCACTCGTCGGTGAATCGGTCGCGGGCGGCCTGGTCCGAGGGCAGCCTACTCATCGGGATCCTCCTCGACGCCCGCGCCGAACGTCAGCTGAAACTTGCTCTCGAGGATCGCGAAGGCGACCGGAGCGCAGGCCAGCGGCCACTCGAAGGGATGCGAGTACTCGTCGCGGTCGGCCGTCCTCGCCCCGTAGATCCCGAGGGACAGGTGCCTCCCGATCTGGAGGAGCTTCGAGCAGGCGGCGTCGACCTGGTCCATCGATAGGCTCGCGGGCAGCACCTCGGGCTTGAGCATCCAGACGCTCCCCGTGGCCCCGAGGGAGCGGGCCGCCGCAAGGTAGACTCCAAGCTGGAGCGAGCGGCCGCCCGACTCCATCGTCGCGGCGGAAAGCCTCGAGTCGCTGCCCGTCTTGAAGTCGACGATTTCCACCGACGAGCCCTCCCAGCCCGGCCTGTCCGAGAGGACCAGGTCCATCCGGCCGCTCACGGGCAGGCTCTCCGTATCCGAAATGGGAACACGCGCTCCCCTCGGGAGCGGGACCTCGACCCCCCCGAACGCCGCGCGCGGCAGCTCGAAGACCCGGCAGAGGAGCTGGGCCGCCGCCTGCGACACCTCCATGTGGAGGGAGTCCCAGTAGCGGTCGGCGGGCCAGCGCGAGCGCAGGCTCCTGAGTTCCTCGGCAAGCCTCGACTCGACCGCGGGGCGGCCGTCCAGGACCGTGAAGCTCCCCTCGGCGGGCGCGCCGCGCAGGGCGGCGGCGAGCACCTTGTGGACCGCGTTGCCGACCGCCTTCCGGCGGGCGCGGGCAAAGGGCCTCCACTCGACCCGCCGGGCCCGGAGGACGGCCTCGAACCAGAGCGAGGCGGGGTCCCTGATGCCCCGCTCGATCTGGAGCGCCGACAGGTGCCCGGGCCGGCGCAGGCCGGATGGGTCCCCGAGGAAGTACTCGTCGAAGGGGACCGCGGGATCGCGCCGCCGGGTCCAGATCGCGCGCCAGCCCTCCGGGACGGGAGCCCCCGCGGCGGGCGCCGCCCGCCTCCGCGGACCGGCAAGCGATTCAAAGGCGTCCCTTCCGGCGGCCTCCGCCGAGAAGAGGCCCTTCGCCCACATCACGCGCTCGAGCCAGAGGTTCGGCCCGAGCCCCACCTCGGGCTCCTCCTCGCTGGCCAGCGACGCGGTGAAGAGCACCCTGCGCCGGGTGTCCCGCGCGATCGCGCAGTAGAGCCTTCGCTCGTGGGCGGCACGCTCGTCGCTGGTCGGCAGGACGAGCTGCATCCTGCCGTGGGACGCGCACAGCTCCCTTCGCGTGTCGTCGCCGAGCCAGCAGCTCGGCTCCCTCCTCGAAGGCCAGACTCCGGCGTTCGCCTCGACCAGGATCGTGTCGGACCAGGCCACTCCCGCCGCCCGCCGGCACGTGGTCAGCGTGACGCGCGCAAAGCCGTTCCCCGAGCGGCCCCCGGCAGGGGGCCCCTTCTCGGGAAGGAACGCGCGGAGGGCCTCGAGGAGCGCGCCTGCCGGCATCGGGTCCGCCACCCTTCCCGCAAACTCGCGCAGCGCCTGCCATCCCTCGGGCTCGGCGACCTTGAGGCGCACCATCGCCGACTCAAAAAGCGCCAGCGCCTGCGCGGGCGTCGCCTGCGCGGGCCAGCCTGGCAGGAGGAGGCGGGCGACGCGCCCCACCTCGCGCGCCTCGGGCTTCCCGTCCGCCTCCAGGTCGCCCACGTGGCGCTCGACCGAATGCGACTGTACCGTGTCGAAGAGGTCCTGGCAGGCGCGCCTGGCCTTTTCGGGCGCCATCTCGGTGATATTCGTCGAGCGCAGAAGCGGCCAGATCGCGAGCAATTCCTCGAGGCGGCAGCCGCGCTCGTAGAAGTCCACCAGCGCCCTCTCGATGGTCGTGTCAATGGGCGGCGTGCCGGCCGACCCCATCAGGTCGGCGTACGCGATGCCCCGGCCCTCAAGGAGCCGGGTCAGGCGCGCATGCGCGGAACCGGTCCCGGCGAAGACGACGGCAATGTTGTCCGATCCCTCGGCGAGGAGCCGCGCCACCTCGCCGGCCACCCGCTCCATCTCCTCGGCCCGCGAGCGGCAAACGATCACGCCTGCGCGCTCCGCGGATCCTTCCCCGCCGATCCAGAGGTCCGCCACGCCGGCGCAGCTCTCCTCGGGATCCGGGAATCCGCAGACCTGGCTCTCGACGGCGAGCACCTTCTCCCAAATGCCCACCCATTCCTCGCCCGAGGCCCCCTTCCCGCTGAATTCCGGCTCGGCGACCACGACCGTCACCGACGGGGAGCGGCGCGCGAGGGCCGCGAGCCCGAAGAAGTCCGGCCACTGCTCCGCGCCGCCCGCGAGGATGAGGAGCCGGTCGGCCAAGGGCGCAAGCCCGGGCTCCGGCGGGCGCCCCCCCGCGGCCTCGTCCAGGAGCGGCCCCAGGAAATAGCCGTGCGCCTCAACCCATCGGGTCATCGCCCCGAACACCTCCCCGAGCTCGGCGAGCCGGAAATGCTCCGCCCGGAACTCGGCCCGTGTCAGGTCCTCAAAGTCGGAGAGCGCCGCCTCGAGGTCACTCGAGAGGCTTTTCCAGAGTCCGCGCGCGGGATCCTCGGCTGGAAGCGCCGCGAGGCGCGCCTCGATCAGGTTCCTCAGCACGAGCTCCTGGAGGCTGCGGCCGATGCCGGGCGGCCCGCCCCGCTTTCTCCGTGCGAGGCCCGGGGTCAGGAACTCAACGCCCAGGAGCGCGACGCCCTCGTCGACGCACCTCTGCTTCAGCGCCTGGGTCTGCCCGCGCGTGGCGGCGACGACCAGGGAGCGCCGGAGCGATCCCGCGCCCTCCTCCAGCCAGGGACGCACGATCCCCCTCCACTCGCTTTCGGCAAAGCGCGAAAGAAACAGTTCTACGCTTGGAGCGGGATTCAATTTGGGACGGCACGGAGCCATCCCAAAATTGCCGTTACTTCGCGAGCACGTACTTCGCCGCGTGCGATTTCGCGCGCGAGGCCGCGTTCCTGTGAACGACGCCCGACTTGACGGCCTTGTCCATGGCCGAAAGGTAGGCCCTGCCCGCGGCTTTCGCGGCCGCTGCGTCGCCCGACTTGACCGCGGCGTCCAGGCCCTTGTGGAGGGTCTTCAGGCGGGTCTTGAGGGCCTTGTTGCGGAGGGTCAGGCGCACCGTTTTGCGGGCGGCCTTGATAGCAGATTGGGTATTGGCCATGGTCGTGGTTAAGTTCGGAGCCGGCCAGCGACTCAAACGCGGGGGGGCGAGTCAAGGGTATTGTGGCCGGCTGGTGCACCGATGCCCGTCATTCGCCACGGCCGTGGGGTGACCGAGGGGGAGCTAGGGTTCGCGGGAACCTTGACGTCCCGCCGGGCCGGTGGTCGAGGCGCAGGCAGGCCTCGCCGTGCGTGCCGCCGCCTACGGAACCTCGTAGATTTCGACCAGGGCGACCCCGGAGCCGCCGCTCGCGCTCGAGACCTGCGCTGTGTACGCCCCGGGGGGCAGCGTGACCACGATCGCGGAGTCCGGGGTGGCGGCGTTCCCCCACGAAAATGCCCCGACCGCGGCCGCCTTGGATGCCACGGGGGCATCCCCACCCCACCCGGTATTGGTCGCTATCAGCGAGGACGTGCCGTCACCGTTGCTGCGGTAAAGCATGAGCCGGGGGTCGGCCAGGACGCCCGGAACCCCGTACGCCGCGAGGGCCGGCCCGGCCCCCCGGACGAGTATGGTCTTTGAGGTGGCCCCGCTGATCACGAAGCCGGCCACAAGGACGTTGCTCCCCGCGCCCGCGTTGGCCCGGGCCGAAAGGTTCACCAGTCGGGGCGCGGCAAGGCCCGTCCCCGGGGGCGCCTCGTACACTTCCGCCAACGCCACTCCCGAGTCCCCGCTGCTCCCGAATATCTGGGCGGTGTAGGCGCCCCCACCCAGGGTCTCGACGAGAGCCGAGTCGTGGCTGGAGGCGTTGGCCCAGGGAAACGCGCCGACGGATGCCGCGGTCGAGGAAACCTCAACGTTTCCGGCCCACCCGGAGTTTGTGGCGAGGACACCCGCCGAGTTGTTGAGGACAAGCTGCGGGTCGGGAAGGATCCCGGTGACCCCGAACGGCGCCAAGGCCGGACCCGAGGCCCGAATCAACATCAGCTCGGTTCCCGCGGTCCCCAGGCCGGCGACCGCGAATCCGACGATCAACTGCCCCGCTCCCCCACCCACTGCGGCCCTGCAGGAAAGGTTCACCAGGCGCCCCGAGTCCGGGGAGGCCGAGACAACCAGCGTCGCCGCGTCGCTCACGATCGCACCCGAGGAATTCATCGCGATGCAGGTGTAGGTTCCCGCGCTGCCAAGTGACACATTTCCGACCACGTACTCCGAATCCTCGGCTCCCGGGATCATGATCCCGTCCTTGAACCACTGGAACGTGGGCGCAGGGCCCCCGTCGCTGCCGCTCGTCAACGCCGCGAGGGCCAGCGTGCCCCCTGCCGACACGGTCTGCGAGAGGGGCTGGCTCGTGAAGTCGAGGGGGTTTCCCGTCGTGAACGGGCTCAATGAGAGCGTCGCCGAATCGCTTGTGACAGAGCCGCCCACGTTCGTCACGGTCACCGAGAACGCGCCGACGTTCCCCGCCGAGACCCGCACATCCTGCAGCAGGGGGCCGGTCGCACCGGGGATCGGCGCCCCGTTGTAGTTCCACTGGTACGAGAGCGGAGCGGTCCCGGTCGCCTCGGCCCAGAATACCGCATTCGCCCCGCGGTTGACGGTCACGCTCTGGGGCTGGATAGAGATTGCCGACGGAACGACCTTCACGACGGTGATGTGCGCCGAGGTGCCGGTCACCGTCCCTATGACGGTGTCCGTTGCGGTGACGGTCTGGACGCCGGCGGTGGTCAGCTTGACCGTGAAGGTCGCGGTCCCGTTGAAGAGCGTCGAGCTCGCGGGCAGGACGGCAGCCGGGTCGGTGCTGGTTATCGCCACCAGCCCGCCATAGGCCGTCGCCACCTTCCCGGATCCGTCGATCGCGGTCACGGTGACGACCGCATCGGTGCCCTGGTCGACAAGCGCGGCGGTGCTGACCGCCAGGTGGATCGAGCTTGGCGTCAGGAGGTACGCCCTGCCGTCGGAGCCGTTCGCAATGATCTGGCCGAGATCGTTAATGCTCGGGGCGGTCGTGAGGGTCACGCCCGGAAGGGTGACGAGCGTGTTGAGGTCCAACATCTGGCCGCCGGTGTAGACGAAACAGTGGGTCAGGGGGCCTACGGCGACCGCCGAGTATCCCACGATTGTCCCCGAGCTGTTGATCGAATAGGCAAAGCTGCTGCCGGCTGCCCCCCCGATGGTGCCGAGGTCGGTCATCGCGCCTCCCGAGTAGACAAAGGCGTGGATCGCCCCCGCGCCGGTCTGGGCGTCGCCCACGATCGTTCCCGCCGCGTTGATGCCGAAGGCGATGCTCTTCGCCCCGCCGAGCGTGCCGAGGTCGGTCATCACGCCCTTGCTGTAGCTGAAGGCCCTGTGGATGCCCAGCGTCGCCGTCGGCTCCTCGTACCCCACGATCGTGCCCGAATTGTTCACCGCGAAGGCCACGCTGTTGGATCCGCCCAGGGTCCCCAGGTCGGTCATCGTGCCCGCGCTGTAGCTGAACGCGTGGGTCGCCGTGTCCCCGGCCAGGTTCGCATTCCCGACAATGGTAGCCGAATCGTTGATCGCAAACGCGAAGCTCTGGGTTCCGCCGAGCGTACCCAGGTTGGTGAACACCCCGAACGCCTTGTCGAACGCCTGCGGGACCGTGCCCGCGACGGTGTAGGAGTTGCCGACCACGTTTCCGAAGACATTGACGCCGTTGGCGAAGCTGCTGGTGCCTCCCGGGAGCGTGCCCAGGTCGGTGAGCGAGCCGTTGAGATAGGTGATCGCGTGGGTGGCGAGATTCCCCGAGGTCGTCGAGTCGCCGGCGACGGTCCCGCCGTTATTGATGGCGAGTCCGGTCGTCGCGCTCCCGCCAAGCGTCGGGAGCTGCGTCACGGTGTAGGTCTGCGAGCGGGCACATGGCGCGAGGAACCCAAGGGCGACGGCTGAAAGGATCCCCAGAATCGTCCGTCCGCGCCCTTTAATTGGTGTATTCAAGAGATGAAGATGCTGATCCGATTGGCTGCCCGGAGTGAATTTTCGATTGTTGTGTCCTGAATTAACCCAGTCGTCGACCGTGTTTTGCGCCGCGCGGAGCCGCGGCTCGATTGATCCTGCAGAATCGGGCACCCGGAAGCAATACGCCGTTGCGCCCCTCCCGGCTAAGAACTCGTAAAAGGCTGTGGCCCAGAACCCGGGCCCGAGCCCCGGCTGGAATCCCCCCGACGGATACGCAACGCCCCGGCCGCCCCTCGCGCCGCCTATTTGCCCCGCGGCGCAAACTCGCCGTTGCCCTCGTCCAGGTAGCGGACGCCGTTCACCTCGCTCACCTCGAGGTACTGCCGCCAGGTCCCGCCGGCCGTGTCGCGGTGGGCCTCGAGCCGCCTGGCCTCGTACGACCTCAGGGGGGGCGCCGCAACCGCAAGCGCCTCCCCGAGCACCCTGCCGTCCATCCTAGCAGCCTCGTCGCCAAGGCCCAGGATCCACATGACCGTGGGTGCGATGTCGGTGTTGCCCGACGGGAGCGTGTCGACGATTCCTCGCCGCAGGTCGGGCCCGGCGGCGACGAGGGTGTTGTGCATGTCGTACCGGCTCAGGCTCGCGTGGTTGCCGGCCTTCTTCGCCCTGGGAGCCATGTCGGACGTCTGAAGCCCCGGGGCGCCCGTCTGGCTCCGGGCATGGCTCCAGCGGAGCGAGAGCACGAGGTCCGGGGCCTCGAGGGAGTCGATGTGGGCCTCGGAGAGGGGGAAGGTGCCCTCAAGCGGCTCCCTTGAGAACACGACCCCCGCCCAGTCCTGGACCTGGAGATAGGCGGCAAGCCGCCGGCAGACCTCGGGATCGTGCCCGCCCACGTAAAGGAGGGAGCTGCCGCCGTTGCCCACGACCACCACGGCTCCGGGCTTGAGCCCTCCGAGCGCCACCCTCCCCGTCTGGAATCCCGCGGTGGAGAGCTCTGCCGCGACGTCGACCTTCCATGCGACGGTTGAGAAGCCGTGGTCGGAGACGACGAAGACATCGGTGGTCGCCCGGAGCCCCCGCCTGTCCAGCTCGGCCAGCACCCGCCCCAGGTTGTCATCGCTCGACCTGATGGCCCTGAGCGACTGCTCCGAGCCGGGCCCGGTCGCGTGCTGGGAGAAGTCGGGCTCGGCCAGCCAGAGGAGCGTGTACGGCGGAACCGACTCCCCCCAGAGCGTCCCGAGGAGGGCGCCCGTCGTCCAAGCGTCCCGTGCGACCTTGTCCTGGTCCTCGGCTATCGGCGGGAATCCGCCGAGAAGCCCGGCCATGGGCGCCTCCGCCTCCTGGGGGAGCGCAGCGCCCTCATAGAGGACGGGCGACACCCCGGGGGCGTTGGCCCTCAGCGCGCGGTCGTGAAGGAGGGCCACCTGCTTGGAGCCCGCCACGACCGTCCTCATTCCGCGCCCCCTCAGGATCTCGGCAACCGTCGGCGCGGCGATGTATCGGCCCCCGCTCACCTCGTCTCCCCGCCTGATGTTCGCCGGGGCCTCAATCGCCACCGGGAGCTGGGGGTCGATCCGCGGGCGAAAATCCACGTTCGCGATGATCGTGCTTCGCGACGGATAGGCGCCGGTGGCGATCGCTGTCCCGTTCACCTCGGTCGCGCTCAGGTAGACCGGGTGGTGGTGGGCGAAGAACACGCCCTCCGAGGCCAGCCTCCAGAGGTTGGGCGTCGTCTCCTCGGAGACGAAGTCCGGGCGCATGCCATCGAAAACGACCACGACGACACGGTGGCCGGGAGGCGCGGCGGGATCGGCCGCCCGCGCCGCGGGCGGAAGGCAACGCCAAAGGCCCAGGGCCAGCGCCAGGGCGAGTCGCACGGGAGAGGTCCTCATTGAAAGGGTGGCACGGCCATCCCGGACAGTGAAGGGGGCCCCGGGAGATTTTCAACACAGGCCATGCGCCTTCCCGCTGAAACTCCGGCGCCCCCTCGCAGGCTCAGAACTCCGTGGAGAGCGTCAGGAAGTAGTTCGCGGTCGGCAGCACATTGTAGCCGTTGCCCGAGGGGGTGGACCCGACCGAGCTCAGGACCTGCACCTTGCGGCTGAGCGCGTTGTCGACCTGGAGCTTGATCTTGACCGAGTGGAAGTGGGAGGAGGGGGGCATCCTGAGAGCATACCCGACCGCCAGGTCCGCCATCATGAAGCCGGGGCTCACGCCTGACTGGACGGGCACCGGGGTACCCCCGGCCTGACCTGTGGAGGTCTGGCCGTAGAGCCCGAGGTCGGGGTTCACCAGCGCGCTCGAGTAGATCGTGAACGCTCCGACGTACTTGCCTCCCGCCGAGGCGAACCACCCGGCGTGGTTGAAGACCGCGCCGAATGCGGCCGTCGAGTTGGGGACTCCGTTGGCCCCGAACGCGCCGAGCGAGGCGACGTTAAAGGAGGGGACGCCCGGGTTCGTCTTGTAGACCGCCCTGTTGAGCGAACCGTTGGCGTAGACGCTCAGCCCTCCCCCCAGGTAGTAGGCCGCCTCGGCCTCGACGCCGCTCAGCCACGCGCCCCTGGACTGGAAGAAGAGCAGGTTCGTGGAGTCGTTGGGGTCGGTCACCGACGAGACGAGGTTGTTGATGTCGATCAGGTAGACGTCGGCGTCGGCGTTCAGCCGGTCCGTCTTGAAGACCGTTCCCGCCTGGTAGTTCACGGTCTTCTCCTCCTTCAGGTTCTTCGGGTCGTAGCTGGTGCCGTTCGCCGCAATGTCCTTCGGGTCGTTCGGGACATTCTCCTCGTCGGTCACGATCGGATAGGCGATCCCCTCCGCAAGCTGCACGTACGCCGACCAGCTCGGAGTGATGAGGTAGTTTGCCGAGAGGTGGGGCTCGAGGCTCGTGTAGGTGTTGTTGGTGAAGTCCGGCTTCTCGGTGCCCTGGTTGACCGGCGCCTCGAGGTCGATCGTGAAGTTGGAGTCCTTCAATCCGGCCTCGATGGTCAGGTTCTTCAGGGGCCTCCATATGACGTCGGCATAGGGCTGGAACGTCTTGTTGTAGACGTGCATCTGCCACTGGTATCCCGGGTTGAACGGGGACCCCTTGGAGTTCGCCGTGTCGATGAACCCGAACTTCATGGCGTCGCCCGGGTTGGCCGCGGCGTACGCGGGGCTGTAGTCGAGGAGGTAGGCGTAGCGGTCGGCCACCGTGTACTCCGCCCAGACACCCACCTGCTCCTGGAGGGACGAGTCCTCGCCGTGGACCAGCGCCAGGTAGTCGCCGATCGCGCGGTAGGAGTTCACCTTGATCCTGCCGCCGGGGTCGTCGTTGTTGATGATCCCGCTCGCCTTGCTCTGGCCCTCCCCGGTGTTCGGGAGCGTGTTGGGCGAGCCGTTCACGTAGGCGGGGCCCGCGTAGGCCGTGCCCGGGTACTTGGTCACGGAGGCGCCTGCCACCGGCGAGACCGAGTTCTCATGGCTGTCGTTGTTGTAGGCGTAGGTGTACGCCTTGTCCGTCAGGCTAAGGTCGCCCCCGAAACGCGTCTTCAGCGCGACGTACTCGAAGTCCGCCTGCTTCTGCTGGTAGTTGTACGGGTAGTAGCTGTTGTTCGGGTCGAAGGGGTTCGCATCCAGGCCGTAGTTGCGCCCGTAGGCGGCGATCTGCGCCTGCGTGACCGTCCCGGGGTTGTTGAACTTGATGTTGTTGAAGTTGGCCACGACCGTGAGCGTGGTGTCCCTGCCGATCGGCTGGATATACTTGATGTAATATGTGTTGCGCTGAAGGTACGAGAAGCTGCGGTAGCCGTCGGAGCTCATGTACTGGTAGGTCATGACGACCGAGGCGTCATTCAGCTTCGGAAGGAGCCCGGTGTTCAGCTCGATGTTCCCGAGGAACGTGTCCCACGAGCCCTCGGATACGGACACGACGGCCGCCCTGTCGGTCCGCGGGTCCTTGGAAAGCAGGCCGATCGTGCCGCCGAAGGTATTCTCGCCAATATCGGCGGCCGTGCCCGGCCCCCGGTCGATGACCTCGCCGCCGAGCACCTTCGCCGGGAAGTAGCTGGTCGTGTGGTGGGTCTCGCCGTTGGCGTCCCCGAACGGGATGCCGTCGTACGTCACGTTGAACTGCCCGTCCTGGAATCCGCGCATCGAGAGCATCTTCGACTCGGAGAGCCCCGGGCCCTCGGTCTCTATGTTGACGATGCTCGGCGCGATGTTGGCGATCGTCGCGTAGTCCGCCGATGGCGCGATCGTGTTGTTGATCGTCTGCGCGCTGATCACGGACCGGGGCTCGACCGCGTCGAGCGTGGAATCGGTCGGGGCCTCCGTCAGTGCGGACACCCTCCCCTCGGTGACCTCGACCTCGGTAAGGCGGACTGCCTTCTCGGGGCCCCCGCCAGAGGCATCCGACGAGTCCGCCGAGACGTCCGGGGCCGAAACAGTTGCCTGGGCGTGGAGGTCCTGGATGAAAAGGCAGCCAGCCGCGAGGGCTGCCGCGAATGATACGAATCTGTTCCTGTGGGTCGCTAGGTATGAAGGGCTCACGGAGCCCATTCAACAGGACGCCCGAAACGATCCCGCGACGGCCCTGTGACATTGACGAAAATTTCAGCTCTGGGGCCGGTAAGCCGGATTCTGTTCCACGCCTTGCGGCGCTTCGGCCGTCATTTCTCTCGCGCCCTTTTGGGGCCCGCCCGTACGCCCCCGCGCGGCGGGGCCGCGCGGATGCGGACGGATGCGACATACCCGAGACTATCGGACGGGCCGTCCAGTCTCCTATTTTGTCTTGCACCGGACGGGGTTTTTCGTGCCGCCCGCCTCGCGGCGAGGCGCGGTGGGCTCTTACCCCACCTTTTCACCCTTACCCTGCGGATCCAGGGGACCCGCATGGCGGTTTGTTCTCTGTGACACTGTCCGTCGCCGCGGCTTGAACCGCGGCGCCTGCGCTTGCCTTTCGGCTCGAGCAGCATCCTGCCCTGCGGTGTCCGGACTTTCCTCTCCAAACTTCTATCGGGCGCGGCGTTACCCGCGCCTTGGGATCAAAGAACTTGGAGCGACGACCAGGCCCCAGAGCTGAAGGGTCAGTGTGCGGCGCCCGGCGGCGCCCGGCAAGCTTCTTAGGATTCCCAGTAGACCATCTGCCCGCACTGGTCGCAGAGGGCAAACTCGACCTCTGACGTCTTCCCGCGCGCGGCGGACTCGACCTCGCTCGAGACCTTCAGGTGGCAGCCGCCGCACTTGCCCCCCCGGATCGGGACGACCGCGGGCATCCTCCTGTGGGCCGCGTGGTCGTAGGCCTCAAGGGCCCCCGCGCCGAGCGGCGCCCTGGACTCGGCAACGGCGGCGGCGGCGGCCTTCAGCTCCTCGGCCAGGCTCACCTCCTTCTCCCTGAGGGAGCGGATCCGCGCCTCGTGCCCGGCGATGTTCTGCTTGAAGCCCGCCTCCGCCGCGGCGAAGCGCTTCTTCGCCTCGTCGATCGCGTACATGACCTCCAGTTCCTTGCCCTCGAGCTCCTCGATCTGCCTCTGGACCTCCTGGATCTGGTGGCCGAGGGCCTGGTACTCGTCGTTCTTCTTTACGGAAAGCTGCTGGGTCTGGTACTTGCCGCGCTGGGTCTCCGCCGAGCCGATCTCGGTCTCCAGGATCTTCTTCTTGCTCTCGAACTCCCGGAGCTCGGTCTTCGCGGCGTCGATCGCGGCCCTCTCGGCGGCGATGCGCTGCTCCACGGCCGCGACCTCCCGGGGAGCGCCCTTCAGCTGCGCCTCAATCCCGAGCCTCCTCGTGTCGCGATCCTGGAGGATGAGGAGGAGTTCGATCGTCGGACTGGGCATGGACCCTCCACTGTGCACCCGCCAAATATCCGGTCAATCCCATCCTCCGGGACGGCCTTCAGGGGCGAAATCCGCCCCCGCGCACCCCGCTTGTAGGCAGGGGGATAGCGGGTGGGTGGGGCGAGGGCCCGGGAGGCCGGTTAAAACGGCCAAAATAGGCCCATTTTTAGCAAGAAAACCCTCGCGTGCCCGTGCGTTCTCGGAACAGAATTTTCCCTTCTTTTCCGCCCGACCCGACCCGTACATGGCCGACACAACCGACCCGCAAAAACCCTCAAATTCACAGGCCGGCGCCGAAGCCTACGACGCCTCCAAGATCCAAAAACTCGAGGGCCTCGAGGGGGTGCGCAAGCGCCCCGACATGTACATCGGGGACACCAACGAGCGCGGCCTCCACCACTGCGTGTTCGAGGTCGTCGACAACTCCGTCGACGAGGCGCTGGCGGGGTTCGCGACGGTGATAAAGGTCACGATCCACCTGGACGGCTCGTGCTCCGTGGAGGACGACGGCCGCGGGATACCCGTGGACCCCCACCCGATCTACAAGATCCCGGCGCTCGAGCTCGTGCTCACCAACCTCCATGCCGGCGGGAAGTTCGGCAAGGGCGCCTACCAGG
>PLXR01000009.1 GCA_003151495.1 Opitutaceae bacterium | reverse complement strand
CGACGGCGAGCTTCGCCGCGATCTTCGCGATGGGGAAGCCGGTCGCCTTGGACGCGAGCGCGGAGGACCGCGACACGCGCGGGTTCATCTCGATCACGATCATGCGCCCCGTGTCGGGGTCGACCGAGAACTGGATGTTCGACCCCCCGGTCTCGACCCCGATCTCCCTGATGACCGCGAACGAGGCGTCGCGCATCGCCTGGTATTCCTTGTCGGTGAGCGTCATCGCGGGGGCCACCGTGATGGAGTCGCCCGTGTGAACACCCATCGGGTCGAAGTTCTCGATCGAGCAGATCACCACGCACTGGTCCTTGTGGTCGCGCATGACCTCCATCTCGAACTCCTTCCACCCGAGCAGGCTCTCCTCGACGAGGACCTCGTGGACGGGAGAGATGTCGAGCCCGTTGGAGACGATCCTCTCGAACTCCTCGCGGTTGTAGGCGATGCCCCCGCCCTGGCCCCCGAGCGTGAAGCTGGGCCTGATGATGAGGGGGAATGAGCCTATCTCGTCGGAGGCCGCCCGGGCCTCCTCGGGCGACTTGACGGTCCTCGACTTGGCCACGTCGAGCCCGATCTTGACCATGGCCTGCTTGAAGAGCTCGCGGTCCTCCCCCTTCGAGATCGCATCGGGCTTGGCGCCGATCATCTCGACCCCGAACCGGGCCAGGATGCCCTTCTTGTGGAGCTCCATCGAGAGGTTGAGCGCCGTCTGGCCCCCGAGGGTCGGCAGGAGCGCCGAGGGCCGCTCCGCCTCGATGATCTTCTCCAGGATGTCGACCGTCAGCGGCTCGATGTAGGTGACGTCCGCGAATTCCGGGTCCGTCATGATCGTCGCCGGGTTGGAGTTGACCAGGATTACGCGGAAACCCTCCTCCTTCAACGCCTTGCACGCCTGCGTCCCCGAGTAGTCGAACTCGCAGGCCTGNNGCGTTTGGGCATTTTCGGAGCGCGTGGATTCCTCCGACAGTTGCCTCCGCCCAATACCGCGGCAAGGGAAATTGGGGCTATCCGAGCCTCGAAACGTCGATCCCCAGGACCTTGGCCGCGACGGCCTTGTCGCCCCGGCAGGCGTGGAGCACCCGGTCCATGTACTGCCTCTCCTGGCCCGCGGCGTACTCGGCGAGGGTCGGCCAGTGCTTGAGCTCGCGGATCCGCAGGGGGAGCTGCTCGGAGGTCACCACCCGGGTCTCCGTCGTCGACGCAAGCTTCGAGATCACCTGGTACATCTCGGTCAGGTTGCCGGGCCAGTCGTATGCCGCGAGGACCGCCATCGCGTCGTCCGTGAACTCGATCAGGTTGGGGTCGATCAGGGGGTTCGTCGCGCGGGACGTGAAGTTCCTGACGAGGAGCGGGATGTCCTCCTTGCGGTCACGGAGCGCCGGCATCTGCAGCGGCAGGGACGCCACCCGGTAGAACAGCTCGTCGTTGAACTTGCCCTCGTCGGCCATTTTCTCGAGGTCGTCCGTCGTCGTGCAGACAAGCCTGAAGCCGTGCGCCGTGTTGCGCAGCACGCTGACGAGCTCCTGCTGCACCGGGGCGGCCAGGCACTGGAGGTGCTCCAGGAAGAGCGTGCCGCCCTTGGCGTCGCGGGTCCAGGGCCCCCCCTCCCCTCCCTCGCCGAGCAGGCCGTCCTTGAAGCTCTTCTCGGAGCTGAGCGAGCAGTCGATCCTGACGAAATGGGCGTGGTCAGATCCCGTGGCGCTGTGCAGGATCTCCGCAACCGAGCTCTTCCCGGTCCCGTTCTCGCCGATCAGGAGAACGGGGGTCCGCACCACGGCCAGCTTCTTCACCTGGGCGATGAGCTTCCTGATCTGCGCGCTCTTGCCGACAAGGCGCCCCTCGACGTCGTCGAGCTTCAATCCCGCCCCCGCGGTCGCCAGGTTGCGCTGGGCCTGGATCTCCCGGAACTCGACCCCGCGCCGGAGCGTGGCTATCAGCTCGTCCACGCGGAAGGGCTTCTGGAGGTAGTCAAACGCCCCGTACTTTAGCGCCTGCACGGCGCTCTCCGTGCTCGCGTACGCCGTCATGATGATCGTGACGTTGTTCGGGTCGTACGCCTTGAGCTGCTTCAGGAGCGTGATCCCGTCCATCGGCTTCATGTCGATGTCCGCCAGGACCATGTCGAACTTCTCGGCCTTGTAGCGAGTGAGGGCCTTCTCCCCGTCCGTCGCGAACGCCGTCGAGAACCCCGTGGGCTGGATGACCGCATCCAGCATTTCGTGGATCGATATCAGGTCGTCGACAATGAGGACGGAGGGCATGACTAATTCGTGGGGCGGTTAGCCTCCCCGTAGGTTCAGGGCAAGTCAACAACGCCCGCTACCGGGCGTCCCGAGGGCGTCCCGGGGGGATCACCCCATACCACCTGCGACGGCACCCAGCTGGAAGATGGGCAGGAACATCGCCATGACGATGCCGCCGACGATGATGCCGAGGAACACGATAAGGAGCGGCTCGATCAGGGAGGTGAGGGCGCTCACGGTGGCGTCGCACTCCACGTCGTAGAAGTCGGCGATCTTGTTCATCATGCCGTCGACGTTGCCCGTCGCCTCGCCGGCCTTCACCATGTGCTTCATCATCGGCGGGAAGAACTCGTTCGACGCCAGGATCTCCGAGACCTGGCCGCCCTGGCTGACGTGCTTTGCGATCTCCTGGCAGGCGTCCTCGATCTGCACCTTGTTGCTCGCGCTCGCCACGATCTCGAGCGTTCGCAGGATGGGGACGCCCGAGCGGATGAGCGTCGCGTAGGTGCGGCAGAACCGCGAGAGGGCGATCTTGTGGACGAGGTTCCCGAAGATCGGCGCCCGCACGAGCGCCTGGTCCTTCAGGCGCCTGCCCTTCGGCGTCGCGACGAACTTCCCCATCGTCCAGTAGATGGCGTAGCAGGTGAGCGCGATCGCCCACCAGTAGTGCCCCATGAAATGGCTCAGGTCGATCAGGAGCTGGGTCGGCATCGGCAGCTTTGCGCCGAAGTCGGCGAACATCGCCGCGAAGACCGGGATGACGAAGATCAGCAGCACGTTGACGAGCACGATCGCCAGAGAGATGACGCCGATCGGGTACGCCATCGCCGACTTGACCTTCTTCGTCAGCTTGACCGTGGCCTCGAAGTAGCCCGCCACCTTGCCCAGGATCTCGGCGAGCCCGCCGCTCGCCTCGCCGGCCTCGACCATCGAGATGAAGAGCGTCGGGAAGGCCCTCGGGAACTTCTTTACGGAGGAGGAGAAGGAATTGCCCTGCGAGATGTCGAGGCGGACGTCGCGGATGATGATCCGGAAACGGGGGTCCTCGGTCTGGTCCTGGAGGGCCTCGAGGCACTGCACGAGGGGCAGGCCGGCCACGAGGAGCGAGGCCAGCTGCTGGGTGAACATCGTCAGCTCCCCGAGCGGGAGCTTGTACTTCTTCGCGCTCTTCTCGAGCGACTTCTGCTTTGCGAGCGCCTGCGCGGCGCGGACGTCGGAGCCCGCCTTCTTCCCTCCGGCCGAGCCTGTGGATGCGCCTGGTGAAGCGGAGGCGGAGGAGATAATAGCCATGTGCGGGTTAAAACAGGGTGCAAGACCCGCCGCAACCCTTTTGCTCCGCGGCCCTGCGTCAAAAAACCGTAAGCCGATCCACCCTGGCGAAGGCGCCGCAAATGCCCTTTGCGGGAGCGGCCATCGCCGTCAGTGCCCGCGGTCCGGCCGGGTTCCCCCGGCCGGAAAATCCCACGTCCCGAAAACCAACCGGGCCGATTTGGGTCCGACTCGATTCAAGTCAAGATATTATAAATTAATGACTTACAATCAACCGCTCCGGATTCCCTCCATGTTTCCCATCCCGCCGCGTTGATGCAAACTTAGCGGGTTTGGGCCGATTGTTTACTACCCCGACACGACGGCCGGTGCGATAATGCAGGCATGAAACCGGCACCAACCGCCGCGGGCGCGGAGGTGGAGATATTCCGGCAGGTGGTCGACTATCATCCCCCCTGCGTGGCCACCGGCGTCGGCGTGCTCCAGCCCGGCGAGGTCCTTGACGACCGCTTCGTGATCACCGAGGTCATCAGCAGGAGCGGCATGTCGATGATCTTCCGGGCCCAGGACCTCCACAGGGGAAACTCGGACGTGGCGATCAAGGTGCCCCACATGGAGTTCGAGAGCGACGCCAGTTTTTCCGCGCGATTCAGGCGCGAGGAGGAAATCGGCCTTCGCCTGAGGCACCCCTATATCCTCAGGTTCATCCCCATAAGCACTCCAAAGAGCCGCCCGTACATCGTGACCGAGTACCTGCGCGGGTGCACCCTGGCCCACCTTCTTTCCGCGATGGCCCCGATCCCCGAGCAGGACGCCCTGAAGATCGGATCCCTCCTTTGCCAGGCCTTGGCCTACCTTCACGGGGAGGGCGTGGTGCACCGGGACCTGAAGCCGCACAACGTCATGGTCGGCTGCGACGGCACCATTCGCCTCCTCGACTTCGGCCTTGCCAGCACGAGGGACCTGCGGCGCATGACATTCTGCGGGCTGACCCCGGCGATGGGAACCCCGGACTACATGGCTCCCGAGCAGGTCAGGGGAAAGCGCGGCGACGCCCGCACCGATATCTACAGCCTCGGGGCGATGATGTACGAGATGCTCACCGGCAGGGCGCCCTTTGAGGGGGACAGCGCATTGGCGGTAATGAACGCCCGCGTCGTGGGCGATCCCGAGCCGCCAAGGAGCCTAAATCCCTCCGTTTCCAGGGAGACCGAGGAAATCGTCCTGCATGCCTTGGAGCGCGAGCCGTCGCGGCGGCACGCGACGGCGGGTGCGCTCGCGCAGGAGCTTGGCGACCCTTCCCGGGTGGCCGTAACAGGCCGTTGCGACAGGCTTGCCGAGGCTCCGCCCGCGAGGGTGGCGCTCCGCCTCCACTTCTGGTCGATCATGGCGCTCGGGGTGCCCGTGGTGGCGCCCGTCGCGGTTGCCCTCTGGCTGTTCCTGTTCGGCGGCAACCGCTGACCGGATCCGCGCCAATGCCTGGGACACGCAGGCGCCCTAGGACCCCTCGCAGTGGAATGCGTCCTGATAGCGGCCCGATCCCATGGACAGGCTGTATCCGACGTTGCGCTCGGATTCAATCAGGTTGGACGCGCCGCAGGCCTCGAGCTTCCTGCGCAGCCGCGTGATATAGACCCGAAGCTCGTGGAGCTGCGCCACGCCCTCGGTGCCCCAGATGGCATTCAGGAGATGGTGGATCGTCACCAGCGTGCCGGGCTGGCGGGCGAGGATCTGGAGGACCGCCTCCTCCTTCGCGGTGAGCTCCAGCCTCAGGCCGTTCACGAGGATCTCCCTCGGGGCCGGGGCGTGGTCGTGATTCTCGCTTATGAAGATGTTCGCGCCCGCGGACTTCCTTGAGCGCAGCTGCAGCCGGATGCGCGCCGCCATCTCGGCGCCGTTGAACGGCTTTAGGACGTAGTCGCAGGCGCCGTCGTCAAGAGCCCTGACCTTGTCACCCACGGACGATCGGGTTGATATGATCATGACCGATGCCCGGACCTGCCTGCGCAGCTCGCCTAGGACCGCGAATCCGTCGCGCCGGGGAAGGTCCAGGTCGAGGATCACAAGGTCGGGGTGGATCGCGATCGCCTTGGCCAGGCCATCCCCACCCGTGCTTGCGCACGTCACTTTGCAGCGCTCGCCCTCCAGAAGGATCGTCAGGAGCCGCTGGATCGCCGGGTCGGGATCCACGACAAGGACCTTCGAGCTGGGGATCATCGGACCCATCCGCACCCGCGGCCCTGTCCCATGGATTTGGGATCAGTCATTTCTTCGCGGGGAACAGCCTGTCGAGAGCGAGGTTTAGAACCAAGACGTTGACGCGGGCCTGGCCGAACACCCCCCACTGGGGCGGCTCTACCGATCCCTCGACAAGCGCCCTGACGGCTTCCCCGGGAACTCCGCGGGCGGCCGCCACCCGCGCCATCTGGAAGCGCGCGGCCTCCGGGCTTATGTGCGGATCGAGGCCGCTCGCGGAGGTGAAGACCAGGTCCGCCGGGACAGGCGCGTCGGCGGGCAGCTTGTGCGCCTCTCGCAGCGACTTGAGGTTGCTGGCCACGTTGGCCTGGAGCGCCGCACTTGTGGGGCCCAGGTTGCTCGCCCCCGAGGGCACCGTCGCGTAGGTTCCTGCCGACGGGCGCGGCCAGAAATAGGTCGGCCCCGTGAACTGCTGGGCGAGCAGCGAGGAGCCCACGAGCTTTCCGTCCCGCGTGAGGAGGCTGCCGTTTGCCTGGTCCTTGAACGCCGCCTGGGCGATCGCGGTGACGAGCAGGGGATAGGCGACTCCCGTGATGACGGTCCACACGATCGTCTGCCTGATGGACTGGAGGATGAGTTTTAGCATGGTCGGGTTTGTTCTATGGTACGGGTTCTTGCCTCGTTCACGGCGCGAGGTGGACGGCCACCAGCACCAGGTCGATCATCTTTATGAACACGAAAGGCAGCAGGATGCCGCCGACTCCGTAGATGAGCATGTTGTTGCGGAGGATGATCTTCGCCCCAATCGGCCTGTACTTCACGCCGCGCAGCGCCAGGGGTATCAGCGCGACGATGATCAACGCGTNNAGTGGAGGAACATGATGTTGAGCGCCTGCAGCGGGCCGTAGCCGCCTGGGGCTGTCGCGTAGAGCAGCCCGAACATGGCCGGAAGGATTGCGAAGTACTTCGAGACGTCGTTCGCGATCGAGAACGTCNNACCTCGATGAGCTTGGTCGGGTTCGAGTCCAGATCCACCATGTTGCCGGCCTCCCGCGCGGCCTGCGTTCCCGAGTTCATGGCCACCCCGACGTCCGCCTGGGCAAGCGAGGGGGCGTCGTTCGTGCCGTCGCCGATCATCGCGATCAGCTTTCCGCCCTCCTGCTCCTTGCGGATGCGGGCGAGCTTGTCCTCCGGCTTCGCCTGGGCGATGAAGTCATCCACTCCGGCCTCGGCCGCGATGGCCGCGGCGGTCAGCGGGTTGTCGCCCGTTATCATCACCGTGCGGATGCCCATGGCCCTGAGCTGGCTGAAGCGCTCCTTGATCCCGCCCTTCACGATGTCCTTGAGAAGGATCACCCCAAGGACCTTTGCGTCCTCCGACACCACGAGGGGCGTCCCTCCCGCGCGGGAAATCCGGTTCACCTCCGCCTCCACCTCGGCGGGATATTCGCCGCCGAGCGACGCCACCCACGCCTTGACGCTCTCCGCCGCCCCCTTGCGGATCTTCACCGGCCCGACGTCTACCCCGCTCATGCGGGTCTGGGCGGTGAATTTTACAAACGTCGTGTCCTTCTGGGCCACCTCGCGCCCGCGTAGGTTGAACTTCTCCTTGGCGAGGGTCACGATGCTCCTGCCCTCGGGGGTCTCGTCGGCGAGCGACGCGAGCTGCGCCGCATCCGCGAGCTTCTCAACCGTCACTCCCGGTGCGGGCAGGAACTCGGTGGCCATCCGGTTGCCCAGGGTTATCGTGCCGGTCTTGTCCAGCAGCAGCACGTCCACGTCGCCCGCGGCCTCTACCGCCCGGCCCGAGGTCGCGAGCACATTCCGGCGCATCAACCTGTCGATCCCCGCGATGCCGATTGCGCTCAGGAGCCCGCCTATCGTGGTCGGGATCAGGCAGACGATGAGCGCAAGGAGAACGGGCAGCGAGGTCAGCACGACGTGCTCCTGCCCGGCCGCCTTCTCGTTGTAGTGCGCGTAGGGGGGAAGGGTGAACACCACCAGGACGAAGAGCGCGGTCATCGCAACAAGGACGATGTTGAGCGCGATCTCGTTCGG
>PLXR01000030.1 GCA_003151495.1 Opitutaceae bacterium | reverse complement strand
ATCAAGGACGCCGAGGACGACGCCACGGGCCGTGGGATCGAGAGGGTCCAGGCCCGGATTCCGGCCCCCTACATCGGCGAGACGCGCCTGAGGATCGACCTCTACCGGAAGCTGGCGATGGCCGGATCCCAGGAAGCCGTGCGTCAGGTCGAGGAGGAGCTCCGGGACCGCTTCGGCAAGCCCCCGCCCGAGGTGCGGGCGCTCCTTCAGGTCACCGAGATCCGCGTTCTTGCGGAACAAAAGGGCATTCTGTCCGTCGAATCGGAATCGAATCGCCTGAAGTGCCTTCGCGGCACCGGACAACGGGACGACTGGGTCATGATCGGCGCCCGGTTTCCAAGGTTGACCGCGCCGCGCCCGCACCTACGGTTGAAAGAGATTATCGCCTTCTTGAAACACCTGCCGACCCCATGACCCTGTACCGCAGTGCAATCGCTGCATCCCTTGCCACGCTGGTCGCAACCAGGGGCCTGGCACAGTCGGCTCCCGCGGACGACAACCTCAACCTGCGTTTTGCCAACGGCATAGCTGCCATCGCCGAGGACAAGATCATCACGGTNNAACGAGCAGGAGTTCAACCAGAAGCTCGAGGCGCTCCAGGACAACGCGATCCAGAACTTGATAGATCGTGTGTTGATCATCAAGGATTTCCAGAAGGACGAGAAGAAGCACGTCCCCTCAAACTTTGTCGACAACCAGATCGCCGACCAGTTGTCCGAGCAGTTCGACAACGACCGGTCGAAATTCCTGGCCTACCTTAGGGCCCGTGGGACGACGATACGCGACTACCGCAAGGAGGTGGAGGAGGACATCATCTATAACTACATGATGCACCAGCAGCATAAGTCGCAGAGCATCGTGAGTCCCGTCCGGATTGAGCAGTACTACAAGGAGAACAAGGACCGCTTCTACCAGGACGACAGCGTTCACCTGCGCCTGATCCAGCTCTCCCGCGCCTCCGGGCAGACGGACGGCGAGCTCAAGGGCCAGGCCGACGCCATCCTGCTGCGCCTCCGCTCGGGCGAGAAGTTCGAGGACCTCGCCAAGGAATACAGCTCCGATTCACGCCGTGCAAAGGGGGGTGATTGGGGTTGGATGAAGAGGTCCGATCTCAAGCCCGAGTTCAGCGAGCCCCTCTTTGCCGTCAAGAAGGGCGAGTGCTCGGATTCTGTGATACTGCCAGAGGGTTGTTTCCTCCTCTACGCCGAGGACCGGAAGTACGCCGGTATCCAGCCTCTTGACGAGGTCCGCGACCAGATTGAGAGGATCCTCGTCCAGCAGATGGGCCGGGAGTTCGAGGACCGCTGGCTCGAGCGCCTTCGCCGCAACGGCTACGTGAAGCACTTCTGAGGCCGGGTCGTCCTGCATGTTCAGGGCATCGAGGCCACCGCGTTCCTCGCGGCCGCCTCGTTGAGGAGGGCCACCATCGGGCTGCTCGTGGGCTCGTAGGCCTTCACCACGACTCCGACAAGATTCTCTCCGGTGACCCGGGTCGCATCGCACTCGGCATTGCCGACGCCCATCGCGACCCATCCGTCTGAGGTATTCTTCACGAGAACGTGGGCCACGGGGCGGCCCGTCTCGCCGATATAGACCGCCGTCATGCCGGCCTTCAGCTCGGCCATCGGGGTCCTCTGGGTCACGACCACGGTGTGGTCCCTGTAGAGGGGGAGCATCGAGTCGCCGCTTCCCACCAGGAACTCGGTTCCGGGGTGGTCGACCACGTACTTCTTCGCCAGGCGCATCGCCTCAAAGGGCTGCACCGGCACCGCCTCCGGGGACATCGCGGCCACCGCCTGCGGCGAGAAGCGCTCCGAGGTCTGCGTGGCGCAGCCCGAGAACCCGAGGCATCCGATTGCGACGGCGCCCAGGACCGACCAGCGGGAGAGTTGCTCACCGAGCGGGGACTTGTTCGAGGGCTGCTTGTTTTGCATGAGCCCATTAAACGCCTTCCCGCGCAGATACTGAATAGGGGGTACCCAGCGAACCCACTAGGGACATCACCCGGTCGGACTGGGGTTCAATCCGGGCAAGACCGGGACGAGCCGGGAAAGCCTGGGGGGATCACCCTAGGCCCCCAGAGGGAAGGCCGGGGGATGAAATCCCGATCCCCCAAAATTATTCGACATGTCTAATTTTGTTGTTTTATTTTGGAGCCTGGGCATCGTTCGCGAAAAACCCGTGAATCCGCACCCCGTCCCCCCTGGTTCCCCGTCCCCCTACCCCGCCAATCGCCTGAGGACTATGCCCCTCGGGGAGAGGCCCCAGGAGCGCCTCGAGCGGCTGGGCGCCGGGGCCCTGAGCGACACCGAGCTCCTCGCAATGCTGCTGCGGAGCGGCACCCGGGGCCAGGACGTGATCACCCTCTCGTCCCGGCTCATCGCCGAGGCGGGCTCGTTAGCGGGTCTCCTCGCCTGGCACGAGGCCGACTTCCGGAGCCTGCGGGGAATCGGCCGCGTCAAGGCCCTGCAGCTTGTGGCTGTGATGGAGGTCGCCCGGAGGGCCGTGGGCCTGCCCCAGTGCGAGTCGCCCGTCCTCAACCGGGCCGACCTGATCGCAAGCCACCTCAATCCCGTGGCCTCCGGCCTCGAGGTGGAGAAGTTCTGGGTCCTCAGCCTGAACCGGCGCAACCGCCTCCGCAAGAGGGTCGAGGTGTCCTCCGGCACGGCGACCGCCGCCCTCGCCCACCCGAGGGAGGTGTTCCGTTCCGCCATACGGGAGGCCGCCTCCGCGGTCGTCTGCGTCCACAACCATCCCAGCGGAGATCCATCTCCAAGCGCTGCGGATATCCAGCTCACGAGACAGCTTAGGGAAGCGGCCGCAGCCGTGGATATTCCTCTGCTGGATCATGTTATAATCGGACGCAGAGGTGCGGACCCTCTCGGCCGGGGCTACTACAGTTTTAGGGAGGCGGGGCTGCTATGATTCCCTCTTCGCTCATTTGGCCAAGAACTTGACCCACCCAAAACGATGACATACATAAGAGATACAATGCCCAGCATACTTACGGTACGCCTAACAAAGGAAGAGGAAGCGACGCTTGCCCGGAGATCCAAGCAGGCAGGCATGAAGAAGGCTACATTTGTCCGAAGCCTGATCCGCGAGCATGAGATTGTTACAGGAGCGGATGCGCTCGCCTGGAGTGAGCGGCACGCCGGAGACCAACGCCTCCGAATCATCCCGCGCAAATGAAACGCTGCCTTTTAGATTCATCGTTCGTTATCGATCTGCTCAACGAAACCGCAGCCGATGAAAACGGACCTGCCCGGAGCTGGATGGGAAGGAATTCCCGCGCAGATCTGTGGGTGTCGCCAGTAACCTTTAGCGAAGTGTTGGAAGGAGCCAGTGACCAGGACACCGTTCGAGCTGCCTTGCGGCCATATCGCTGGCAAATCATCGGACGTCAGCACGCCGAAAGAGCCGCCTTAATCCAACGTCGCTCCGCAAACAGAATGGGAGAAAATGATGCATGGCAGGTCGCAGTCGCCGACACGATGGATGCCGTTATTGTGGGCCACGACCCCAAGGCGTTCGACCGCCTTGGGGACCGTTATGACGATCACCGCCGTTCCTAGTGCAGCCCGCGCATGCCACCGCCAATTCCAGTAGTCCTCGTCTCATACGACCCAGACTGGCCGAAGGTAGCTAACCTTCTTTCCGTGAAGTTGCGGGCCCTTGGGCCGCTGCTGGTTGCCGTTCATCACGTTGGCTCCACCGCTGTACCTGGCCTTTGCGCTAAACCCATCGTCGATTTGATGCCGGTGGTAGTCAGTTTAGAGGCCCTCGACCAAGAGCGCGGAATCGTCGAAAAGCTCGGATTCGAATGGCATGGCGAACTCGGGATTCAGGGACGGCGCTATTGTACTCTGAATAATGCCGATGGAGTTCGCATCGCGCAGTTGCACTTTTTCCTGGCCGATTCTCCTCACGTTCAGCGGCACTTGGCCTTCCGCGATTATCTGCGAGCGCACGCTCCACTAGCCGCCGATTACGATAAAGAGAAGATGCGAGCCCGGAATCTCCACCCCAATGACTCACATGCCTACAGTGAAGAAAAGGCTGCTTGGGTGAAGAGCACGGAGGCCAAAGCACTTCGATGGTTCTTGGGGAGGCCGCCGACGGATCATTTTCCTGTCTATGTTCAAAGCATTCCTCAGGGCGACGAAGTTGAATTTCAGAGAATGAAAGACCTCCCGCGCCCGCTGGATATTTGATGTCGTTCTTGCGAATGCGTTGTAGGCATTGACCCACACAACCATCCATCAGGTGACCCAAGTCCGAGCGCTGCGGACATACAACTCACGAGGCAACTCAGGGAGGCCGCTGCGGCGGTGGATGTCCCTCTACTGGATCATGTTATCATTGGACGTCGAGGGGCCGATCCTCTTGTGAGGGGGTACTACAGTTTCAGAGAAGCGGGGCTATTGTGCGAACATTACCATCCCCTGCTTCGGTCCCTTCACGGGAAGTTGACAGCCATCCTTTGTATATACAGCGTATGCACATGCCAGCCATTTCAGCCAAAGTGTTCAAGTCCGGAAACTCACAGGCTATTCGCCTGCCGAAGGCCCTTCGCTTGAACGCAAAAACCGTTTTGATCGAGAAGACCGCGCGCGGGCTATTCATCCTCGATCCAAGAGCAGAAGCGAGCCGCGTGAAGGCCCTATCCAAGCTTTATGGATCTTGCCCGGATTTTCCGGACATTGAGCCGCTCGACCTTCCTGAACCGTGATTTATCTTCCGGACACCAACGTATTCTCGCGCTATCTTCGTGGCATTGACGCGGGAATTAAGGCAAAGCTTGAGGCCAACCTCCGCTTTTGCCGTTTGTCGTGTGTCGTGCTATCTGAGCTTGAATACGGCGCCGCAAAGCGACCGGAACTTCCCACTCTAGCAGAACGTGTGAGGATGCTAAGGGCTCTTGTAGCCCACGAAGCGAACTACACGTGTGCCGACGCGTTCTATTATGGGTTCGTTAGAGCGTTCCTCGCTAGATTGAAGCCGAATGCCCAGCCTATCGGCCCTTATGACCTGATGCTAGCGGCCCAGGCCCTCAGGATCGGCGCGACCGTGGTCACCAACAATACATCCGAGTTCGCGCGAATTCCCGGCCTTGAGGTCCAGGATTGGCAAAGCTAGGCACCGAAGGGTTTTTTCGAGCCGAATCGGAATCATCATTGGCCATGAATCGGCGCTTCACAAATCTGACCCATGTCGCATTTTCGCCGGTTGAGGTGGTCCCCAGAAGTTAGACACCGCAAGTCCCTTACCTCTTGTCGAAGACCATTGTCGTCTCCTGGTCCCCCCTGGGCGAACTGGAGCGCCGCTTGATCACAAGCCGGTCCCCGCCTGCGCCAAGCGTCCAGACCTCGCTTGTCTTCATCTTGGACCCGGGCGGTCCGAAGGTGAGCGAGACGACCGAGTCCACATGGATCTCGTTGCCCACGACCCTCGCCGTGCTGACGCGGGGCGAGTTCATGAACTCCGACTTGGACTCGGTCCCGTCGAGCAGCAGCTTTTCCTCGGTCACCTGGTCGTCCGCGTATTCCACGATACGGGTCGAGCGCACGGTGACCTCGCCGCCCTTCTGGACGAGGTCCATCCTGGCCGGCGAGAAGGCCGCGCCCATCCGGCCGAGCTCGCTCTTCTCCTCATCCAGGACCCAAGCTCCCGAGACGTCGATCGGGGCGGGCTCGAAGTGCAGCGGGGCGAGGCCGCAGGCCCTGCGGTAGGGTGCGGCCGCCTCGGCGTAGGCGGGATCCTCGAGGCTCAGGACCCGGGGGTCGGCCATGAGGGCGGCGTACTGCTTCTTCGGGGTGTTCCTGACCATGGAGGCCCACGTCATGTAGTAGGTCCACTTCGGCTGGCTTGCCAGGACCTCGGGGCTCGGCGGGCTGCCCACCTCGGCAAGCGCGATCGGCTTTCCCTGGGAGAGGGCCACGAGGCTTTCATAGTAGGACTGCGCGAAGTCGCTCCCGTAGACGTCCAGCGACAGGACATCGACAAACTCGCTCCCCGGGAAGTACCTGGCGTGCTCCATCCCTGGCCGGCTCGGCCGGTCCATGCTCCAGACCCACACCAGGTTGTTAAGGTGGTGGTGGTTCACCAGGCGGTCGAAGAGCTGGCGGTAGAGGGCGATCGTGCTGAACTGCCCCGTGCGGGCACCCCACCAGAACCAGTCCCCGTTCATCTCGTGGTACGGTCTCCAGAGGACGGGCACATGCGCGTCCTGGAGCTGCCTGAGGAAGACTGCGACGGCGTCCACCTGGGAGCACCAGTGATCGTAGAGCGCGGTCCCCGGGGTCAGAACGTCCCTGAACTGCTCGTCGAGCAGCTGTCCCTGGACGCTCGTCAGCTTCTTCGGGTCGCTACCCGGAAGCTGGCGAAAGGTGATCGGCTCGTCCGCCGTGGGGGGGACCGCGTGCCAGCACAGGGCCACGATCGCTCCCAGCTGATGCTGGCGAATCGCCTCCTGCACGATGTCCGGGCGGGCGAGGTAGGAGTCGGAGTCGCCCGCCTTAGCATGTCCCCAGTCCGAGCCCCAAATCACGGGCGTCTTTCCGATGTACCTGGCGGCGAACTCGGAGTTGCGGCTCTTCGTGTTCGGGTAGTTGTGCTGACCGGTCAGCGTGTGCTTGCCCGAGATGTCATAGAGGAGCTGGAGGAGCGCCGTCGCCTCGGGCGACGCGCCCGGGGTCACGGGCCTGGCGATCGCCCCCTGGCCAAGCGCCGGCATGCAGGCCATAAGGGGCAGGGCGGCGAAGCACAGGGTCCTGAGAAAGCGATTCATGCGAGGATCAGCACCCTCCCGCCCGCCCCGTGTCAACGCGAACCTAGCCGCGGGTCATTTCTCGAGCCAAATCCGCTGGAACTCGTGGAAGCCTATCAGCGTGGTCGTCCAGCCGCGGACGGCCGGGCTAATCGAGTAGACCGAGCTCTGGTAGAAAAGGGGGACCAGGGGCGCGTTGGCGACCAGCACCGCCTCGGCCTTCTGGAAAAGCTCCATGCGGCGGGCGTTGTCCGCGGTGCCCGAGGCCTCCGCGATGAGCCCGTCGAACTCCTTGTTGCTCCACCCGGCCCAGTTGTTGCCCCCGCCCGTGACCATGGTCCCGAGAAAGCTCGAGGGGTCCGGATAGTCGGCAATCCAGCCCGAGAATGAGATCGAGTAGTTCTTGTCCTGACCGGCCTGGAAGAGGGTCTTCTGCTCGAGCTGGGCGATCGTGATGCGCACCCCGAGTTCCTTCAGCCACATGGCCTGGATCGCCTCGAGCATGCGCAGCGACGTCTCGGTGTTGTAGCTGAGGACCTCTATCGGCGGCAGGCCCTTGCCGCCCGGGTAGCCGGCCTCGGCCAGAAGCCTTCGGGCCAGCACGAAGTCATCCGAGACCTGGGAACGCGAGGTGTAGCCGTTGCAGTTGGGCGGCGTCAGGCAGCGGGCCGCCGGGTAGATGCCCGCGTTGATGTCCCTTGAGAGCTTCTCACGGTCCATGGCGTGCGAGAGGGCAAGCCTGAGCTTCACGTTGTCGAACGGGGGCCGCGTCGTGTTGATGAACAGGTAGAAGGTGCTGAGGATCGGGTCGATCCGTATGTCCACGGGGTTGTGGAGCTTGTACCCGGCCACCTTGCTGAGCGGCAGCGCATAGGTCGCGTGCAGCTGCCCCGACCTGAAGGCCAGGTCCTCTGTCTCGGACTTCTCAAAGGGGAAGAACACCACCTTGTTGAGCCGCGTGTTCGCGGCATCCCAGTAAAGGGGGTTCTTCACGACGGATATCCGCCCGTTCGGGATCCACTCTGAAAGCGTGAAGGCCCCGTTGCCCACCAGATTTCCCGGCCTCGTCCACTTGGTCCCCTTCTCGTCCATCCGCCCGAACTTCTCGACAACGGTCTTGGGCACGGGAAGCCACGTCGTGTGCGAGGCGATCGCCGGCAGGTCCGGCGTCGGCTTCTCCAGGGTTACCTGGAGGGTCCGCGGGTCGAGCGCCTTGACCCCCACCTGCGAGAAGTCGGCAATCCTGCCCGCATTGAAGGCCTCGGCATTCCTGATCGGCCAGAGCATGTAGGAGTACTGCGCGCCGAATGCCGGCGTCAGTATCCTCTGGAACGAGTAGGCAAAGTCGTCCGCCGTGAGCGGGTCGCCGTTCGACCAGCGCGCGCCGGGACGCAGGTGGAAGGTGTAGACCGTGCCGTCGGGCGACACGTCCCAGCGTTCCGCCGCCGCGGGCACGGCCTCCGAGGTCTTGCCATCGAGGGTCGTGAGGCCCTCGAAGAGGGCGTACGCGATCTGCGAGTCCGTGAACGCGTTGATGACGTCGGGATCGAGGTCGGCAGGCTCGGCGGCGTTCCCGACGAGCAGCGTCTGCGTCCTTATCCCCTCCTCGGCCGGCGTCTCCCGCCGCGTGCACCCGCCGAGGCAGAGCGCAAGTATTCCCGTTGCAACCAGGGACGCTTTCAGGGGGACGTGAGGCATTGTGAAATTGATGGCACAGGACGGCCGGCCGGACAACCCGCGGGCACGGGGCGCACTAGTCCTCGACGACGTCGAAGATGTTGCCGAAGGGGTCCCGGAAGTAGAACGAGCTGCCGCGGTCGACGACGATCTGGCACCGCGCCCCCTTTAGGAGCTTTCGCGCCCTGGCGATGCTCTTGACGCCAAAGGACGGCGTCGGGGGCTGGGCCTTGGTCGAGCGGTTCAGGAAGAGACGGAAATGGCCCGTGTCGTACTCGAGGCAGGTCCTCGTCTTGCTCTTCAGCTTGAAGCCCAGGATATCCGAGTAAAAGCGCTCCGCCTTGGCCAGGCTCGTCAGGTGGAGGGCGATGCAGTTGTTGGATTTGAATCGCATCGCTCCCGTTGGCGGTGTCTAGACGTGCTGAGGCAGCACGAAAAGGAGCACGGCGAGCAGGTGGCACGTGCTCCCGCAAAGCACCAGGGCGTTCGTGGCCGCGACCCTGTAGCGCAGGCTCGTGATCGCCGACGGGATCGCGCTCGCGGTGTAGCAGAGGCCGCCCGCAAGGAGGAGCCACAGGCCCCCGTGGGGGAGGACCGCGACAAGCGGCTTTATCGCCACGACCACCATCCAGCCTATGAAGAGCGTGGCGACGGTGCTGGTGAAGCGGTAGCGGTTGCCCACGATGAACTGGAAGACCGCTCCCGCGCCGCAGAGGCCCCAGACGACGGCCAGCAGGGCCCAGCCCCATGGCCCCCTCAGGCTCACCAGCATGAAGGGCGTGTAGGTGCCCGCGATGAGCAGGAACGCAGCGGCCCGGCCGAGCCTCAGGAAGAAGTCCTTCCCCTTCTCGGAGCGCCAGGCGTAGTAGAGCGTGTAGATCGCGTACATGAGGACGAGCGTGAGGCCGTAGACGCTGAAGCTCACGACATGCCAGGCGTCGCCGTAGAGGCTCGCCGAGACGACGAGGAGGGCGAAGGCGGCGAGGCTCGCCGCGAGCCCGAGGCCGTTCGTCACCCAGGTCGCGATGATCTCTCCCCGGGTGGCCTTGGGGGCGGCCTCCGCCGCCTTGGCGCCCGCCCTCTGGTTCTGGACCGACCTCTCCGCGGCCTGGTCAAGGAGCCGGATGGGCCAGATCGGCCTCGGGCTCACGAACTCCTCGGGTGTCCACTCCTCGCCGTCCGAGTAGATGCTGCGGGGCATGAGGCACGTGCCGAAGGCCCAGTCTGCAAGCGGCAGGCAGAAGAATCCGGAGATCGACTCGTTGCAGTCGATGACCGCGTGGTGGCGCAGGTGGAAGCTGTAGGCCGGGCGCCAGAAGAAGCCCCATCTCGGGCTCGATATCAGGGGTTCCCAGACGTCGAGGGACCAGTGCTCGATCGCATGGACGATCTCGTAGATCGAGAGCGAGGAGGCCAGGGCCGCGAAGCCCGCGAAGAACCACGGGAACGACGGGAGGGCCCACTGCAGAAGCGCGAGCATCGGCGAGAGGATGACCGCAAAGATCAGAAGCGTGTACCAGGGGAAGAACGAGGCCTCGTTCTGCTCCTCGTCCAGGATGGGATACTTGTTCTCGATGAACATGAGCCCTTTGCCGTCGCGCGTCTGCTTGCGCGCGATCCGGGTGAGCGCGTGGTGGAGGGTGTGCTGGCGGTAGAACCGCCTCAGGAACGGGACCGCGGGCTTGTGCAGCACGTACCGGTGGAAGATGTACTCGACGAAGCAGTTGACCAGGCTTACGGCGAGAAACGCCACGAGGCCGTGCCAGAGCGGGGGGATGAACTGGGCATCCCAGACACCCGGAAACGCCAGCCTAAGGGCGACCAGGGTTGCGACAAGCGAGCCGGCTACCGTGGCGATGAAGAGCGGGAGCGAAAACGGCGGGTGTTCGTGCTCTGTGGACGGGGTTGTTTTTTCCATGAAAAATGAATGAGAAACGCGCCACCTCAACGGTTTGTGACGTAGGGCGCGCCTGCTGCTGGAGTACTGCAAACGCTATTGAACTGCGGCACGCGGGTCGAGACAAGAATCCGGGGCCTGCGCTATGGGGTGTTCGCCCTAAAGGACCAAGGCGACGCCGGTCGTTCCGCCCGCCCGGTCAGTCTCCCGCCCCGCCTAAAAGGTGAATCCATTCAGTTTCAGCGCAGCAGCTCCCTCCTTCGGCTTGCCGCGCACGAGGGCGGGCTTGAAGCGGATTGAGGCCACAACGGATGCAAGGAAGGCGTCCTCGAACTTTCTCGTGCATGCGGCATCCGCGAAGGTCTCCGAACCCAGCCCATCCTTTGAAACCCTGACATAGACTGTGTCCCCGTAATCCCTGGCAGCGAGGCGCGCAGCTAGATCACGGCACCTCGTAGACCTCGACAAGGGCGACACCCGTCGCGCCGTTCGCCCCCGAGACCTGAACCGTGTAGGAGCCCGGCGGGAGGGTGGCGACAAGGGCGCAGTCCGCGGAGCCCGATTGCAATGGGAACGCCCCCACCTTGGAAAACACCGCATGGGAGGCGGGAAAAATGACGGAATTGACCGTCGAGGAGCCGCGATTCGCGGGGTTGGACCACCCGGAATTCGTCGCGACCACCGCTCCGGAGCTGTCAAAGAGGGTGAGCACGGGAGCCACGAGGGCGCCGGTAACGCCGAACTGCGTCAGCGCGGGCCCGTCGCCGCGGATCACGAGCGTCTCGGTGCCGATGCCCGAGATGGCGAAGCCCGCGATGAGCGTCTGCGTTCCGGCGCCCGACACGCAGCGGGCCGACACGTTGGTGAAGCGCGACGTGGGTGTGCCCTGGTCCGCATCGTAGAATTCAAGGAGGACGACGCCGCTGTTCCCGCTGACAGAGGTCACGTTGGCGGTGTAGGCGCCGGGCCCTAGCGTGGACAGGATTGCGGAATCCTTCGAACTGCTCGCCAGCCCGAAGGCGCCGACCTGGGAGAAGACGCCGTCCAGAAGGGAGGATCCGCCCCAGCCGGCGTTCGACGCGATCTGAACGCTGCCGGATCCGAATTGCAGGAGCTCCGGGTCCGCCAGGAAACCGCTGACCCCGAAGGCCGAGAGCGCCGGCCCGTCCGCCCTAACGAGCACGCTCTTTTGGCCCGATCCGGCGATCACGTACCCGCCGATGAGGGTCTGCGAGCCGGCGCCCGCGTCGGCGCGGACGGATAGGTTCACCAGCCGGGCGGTCTGCGAGGTGGGGGGGAGCGAGCTCTGGCGCCCCGTCCTCACCGTGTTGTTGTTCGTGTCCGCGACATAGAGGTTGTAGGAGGCATCAAGCGCGAGTCCCCTGGGATTGCTGAATTGCGCGGCGCTCCCCACCCCGTCGGCGCCACCGTAGACCAATTCCTGCCCCGCGAGGGTGGTCAGGCCTCCCCCGGAGGACACCTCTACGATCTCGCCAAGGAGAGCGGCATAGACGTTTCCGGATGCATCCACGGCCACCCCCGCGATGTAGGGGATGGTTCCCGAGATGACCACCGAGGTCACCACCCCGCCCGGCGTGACCTTCCGGACCGTGCCGTTGTTGAAATCCGCGACATAGAGGTTGCCGGAGGCATCGGTCGCAATGCCGGAGGGCTGGTTGAACTGCGCAGCACTGCCCGTTGCGTCCACGTAGCCGGCCTTTCCGGCTGAGCCGGCGAGCGTCGTCACCAAACCGGCGGGGGTTATCTTGCGGATCGTCTGGTTGCCGGTGTCGGCGACATAGATATTGCCCGCGCCGTCCAAAGACACCCCCTCGGGGTAGTTGAACGCCGCCGCGGCCCCTGTTCCGTCCGCTGATCCGGCCTTTCCCGGCGCGCCCGCAAGCGTCGTCACCACACCCGCCGGGGTGACCTTTCGAATCGTGTCATTGCCGGCATCGGCGACGTAGACGTTGCCGGAGGCATCCACCGCAACCCCGTAGGGGCTGCTGAACCGGGCGAGGATCCCGGCGCCGTCCGTGCTGCCCGCGACCCCCGGGGCCCCGGCGAGCGAGGTCACAACCCCGGCCGGGGTGATCTTGCGGATCAAGTTGTTACCGGTGTCGGCGACGTACATGTTGCCCAATCCGTCCACCGCGACGGTGTTCGGGTTGTTAAAGCGTGCGGCGCCGCCGGTCCCGTCGCTGCTCCCAGGGCTCGCAGTACCCGCGATCGTGGTCACCACCCCGCCCGGCGTCACCTTGCGTATCGTGTCGTTGCCGGTGTCGGCGACGACGATGTTGCCGGCTGCGTCGATCGCCTCCATGGTGGGCGCGTTGAACTGGGCCGCGCCTGCGGTCCCGTCGGCGCTCCCAATGGAGCCGGCGGTCCCCGCTAGGGTGGTCACGGCGCCTGCCGGCGTGACCTTCCTGATGGTGGAATTGCCCGAGTCCACGACGTAGACGTTGCCCGAGCCGTCCACCGACACCCCTGTGGGATGGCTGAAGAGAGCCGCGCTTCCGGTCCCGTCGGCGCTGCCCCGGGTCGTCGTCTTTCCCGCGAGCGTCGAGACCACGCCGGCGGGCGTGATCATGCGGATCGTCTCGTTGCCCTCATCCGCCACGTAGACGTTGCCCGAGCCGTCGACGGCGACACCGCAGATGGACCCGAACTCGGCTGCGGCTCCCGGGCCATCCGCGCTCCCCGTGTTCCCGCTGCCCGCGAGCGTCGTGACAACGCCGCCCTTTGCGATCTTACGGACCTTGGTGCCGTCATAGTCCGACACATAGAGATTGCCGGAGGCGTCCGCCGCCATCCCCTTCGGGTTGAAAAACCGCGCCGAGCTACCCGTTCCGTCTGCGGTTCCCGTGCTCGAGGCAAGGCCGGCAATCGTTGTCACGCTGCCTCCCGGGGAGATCTCACGGATCACGCTGCCACCGGTGTCCGCCACGTAAATGTTGCCGGAGCTGTCCACCGCAATCCCGCTCGGTCCGTCGAACCGGGCGGAGCTCCCCGTCCCATCGGCGGTGCCCACGGCCTGCACCGAGCCGGCGACCGTGGTCACCACCCCGGACGGCGTTATCTTGCGGATAGTTTGGTTCTGGGAGTCGGCCACGTAGAGATTGCCCGAGCTGTCCGCTGCCACGGCGGAGGGCAGGAAGAACCGAGCGGCGGCTCCGGTGCCGTCGGCACTGCCCGAAGCCACGCCCGCGACCGTCGTTATCGCGTAGGTCGATCCCGGACCGCCCTGCGCCCATGCGGTGCCTGCCGGGAACGGGCCGGTGAGGCAGAGCAGGCAAAATAGGGCCGGGAACGGGCTGCCCTTCAGGGGGCGCGGCGGGATCGTTTTCATGGGTGTGTGGGGTTTTCGGCGGTTTCAGGCGGGGGCTCGACCGGGTGACTAGCTCCAATGTCTCCCTAAATCCTTGGTGACGTTGCGATAAAGGCATAGCCCGCCGGCGCGGCGACCGCCGCATGGAAGCCCGGGATCATGCTGGCGTTTGTTCACGCGAGTCGGTGATGTCCAGCTCGAGGCGTTGAGTGGAAGGGTTCAAAAGGGTCTCGGCACGACACGCCGGCCCCCTCGCCTATCGCTTAAATCGTGCCGTGGCCGGCGGTCGGGCACTAAGTCCCTGCGGCGAAACGGCAAACGTAGGCGTGACCCTGAGGATCCCGGGATGGGGATTCGAAGAGTGGTTGCACGCACACGGACACCGGGGACCGACGGGGACCGCCATGGGTGGAGCAAACCAAGGTCTTCGGGCAACCAAACCCCAATCCGGCCTTGGTGTGCTCGGGACCGGAGCCGGGCGGACCCCCTCGATCTCCGACTCAAACACCGCGAATGGTGGACCCTACTGGACTCGAACCAGNNGACCTTTTCCATGTCAAGGAAACGCTCTAACCAACTGAGCTAAGGGTCCGCTAAACCGGGTCGGAAATTAAGCAGGATTGTCGGCGTTTACGGCAAGGAAAATTCCTCGCGGGCCTGGGCCACGTCCCGGGCTATCTGTGCCTTCAATTCGTCGATTCCGCCAAATTTCCGCTCCGGGCGGAGGAAACGGACCCATTCCACGGAGACCGGGTCCCCCGCGGCGTAGGGGCACGCCACGAGAAGGTGGATCTCCAGGCGTGGCTCCTCGGCCTGCTCCACGGTCGGGCGCAGGCCGTAGTTGGCGACCGCCGGGAGAAGCCCGTACGACTTGGCCCCGCTCACGCGGACCGCGTACACCCCGTAGAGGGGCCGCAGGTCGGGCGACCACCCGAGGTTGAGCGTGGGGAACCCGATCGTGCGCCCGAGGTGCTTGCCGTGGACGACGATGCCCTCCGCGAGGTACGTGTAGCCCAGGAGCGCCGCGGCACCCTTCATGTCGCCGGCGAGGATCCGCTCACGGATCCTCGTGCTGCTTATCGGCTCCCCGTCCAGGTTGACCCGCGGCGCGCTGAAGACCGCGATCCCGTGCCGGCGGCCCTCGGCGACCAGCATCGCGACGTCGCCGCGGCGGCCCTGCCCGAAACGGAAGTTCTCGCCGACATAGATGCCCGCAAGCCGGGGCAGGTGCCTCTTGATGAAGGGGACGAAGTCCTCGGCCGACACGGCGGCAAAGTCGCGCGTGAAGGGCTGGACGACCACGGCGTCCACGCCGAGCGTGCCGACCCTCGCGACCTTTGAGGGCATGTCCAGGATCATCCGGGTCGGGTTGTCCGCACGGAAGAGGACGCTCGGGTGCGGGTGGAACGTGAGGACGACCGAGACCCCTCCGTTGTGGCGTGCCGACTGCACGGCGCTCTCGATCACGGCCCGGTGCCCCAGGTGGACGCCATCGAAGATGCCGATGGCCACGAAGAGCGGCCTCGCCGGCAGGGCCACCCGGTCCAGCCCCTCGAATTGCGCGGGAAGGCTCATAGGGCGACGCTTGGGACGGCCTCGCCGACCGGGATGAGCTTCCTCTGGATCTCGGGGATCGAGAGCTTCTCGATCTGCTCCAGGGTGAGGGCCTGCGCGACGTTGAACCTGTCGGTCGCGGTCCTACGGAGTGCGCAGAGGTGCGCCCCGCAGCCGAGCTTGGTGCCGAGGTCATGGGCGAGCGTGCGCACGTACGTCCCCTTGGAGCACCGGAGCCTGAAGCGGATCCGGGGCGCCTCGTAGCCCAGCACGTCCCATGACATGACCCGGATGAACCTCGGCTCGCGCTCCACGTCCTCCCCCTTGCGCGCCTTCTTGTAGAGGGGGACCCCGCCGATCTTGATCGCCGAGTACATCGGCGGCATCTGGTACTGGTCGCCGAGGAAGCCCTTCACCGCGGCGGCGATGTCGGCCTCCGTGAGGTCGGGCACGGGCCGGGTCTCCATGACCTGCCCGTCGGCGTCCTGGGAGTCGGTCGTCTTCCCGAGCTCGATCGTCCCCTCGTACTCCTTGTCGAGGCTTATGATGAACTGCGAGACCCGGGTCGCCCTTCCCACCAGGACGATGAGCAGGCCGGTCGCCATCGGGTCGAGGGTCCCCGCGTGCCCTATCTTCCTCGTGCGGAGCATCCCCCGCAGGCGCGCGATGACATCGTGGGAGGTGTGCTCGCTCGGCTTGTCGACGAGCAGCACTCCGTCGAGCTCGATGTGTTGCGCGAGCATGGCCTAGGCCCTCCCCGCCCCCGCGCGCTGCGCGTCCACGATCTTGAGCCGTTCCGCCAGCGCCGCCAGCAGCAGCCCGCGGAAGTCGCCCGCGCCGGCCTTCTGGTTGAGGCCCGCGGCGCACGCGTGGCCGCCGCCGCCGAACTGCCCCGCGACAAGGTCCAGCCGGCAGAGCGGATCCTTGGCGCGAAGGCTCGCCTTGAACCCGCCGTCGGCCTTCTCCTCGACCAGGACGCCGACGTCGACCCCGTCGACGCACCGCGCGAAGTCGACTAGGCCCTCCGTGTCCTCCGCCGTGGTGCCCGTCCGGGCGAAGACCCCGGTGCCGAGGGTTCCGATGCAGACCCTGCCGCCCAGCTCCATCTTGAGCGAGGCCAGGAAGAGCTGGAGAAGCTGGAGCTTGCCCGCGGACTCCCGCTCGTAGAGCTCGTAGCCCGCCACCGAGGGCGAGGCGCCCCGCGAGACCAACTCGCCCGCGAGGACGAAGCACCTCTGCGAGGTCGAGCCGTAGCGGAACTGGCCGGTATCGGTGACGATCCCGGCGTAGAGCGCCGTCGCCGTGGCAGCGTCGACCGCCAGCCCGGCGTCGAGGAACAGGCCGGCCAGGATCTCACAGGCGGCGGCCGAGCGGCTGTCGACAATGCTGATCTCGGCGAAGCCGCCATTGGAAAGGTGGTGGTCAACCGCCCCCGCCGGCCTGGGAAACCGGACCCTGAGGCGCTCCCCCGCCCGCGCGTGATCCGCGCAGTCGACGAACACCGACTCGGTCTCCTGCGGGAGCAGGAGCGCCTCGTCGGTCCCGATGAACCGGGTCCCGCGGGCGACATAGGCGAGGCGCCGCGGGACGATGTCCGGGTTGACACAGACGCAGGGGATCCCTCGGGCTGCGAGCACCCTGGCCAGGGCGACCTGGGAGCCGATGCAGTCGCCGTCCGGGCGGGCGTGGCCGACGACGGCGACACTGCGCCCCTTCAGGCGGCCGAGAAGGCCCGCGAATGCCTCGGCAAACTCCGGGTAGAACCTACTCATGGCCCTCGTCCTTGGGCGGCCCCTCCGCGTGTCCGATCTCGTCCATGGCCCTCAGCAGGCGGGCCACCCGGTCGCTCGACTTGTCGAGGACATACGTGAGGTGGGGCAGGAACTTGAGCACGATCCGCCGGGCCAGCTCCTCGCGGATCTCCGGGGCCTTCCCCTTTAGCCAGCGGAACCTCTCGGCCACCGTCTCGGCGTCCCCGAGGATCGCGACAAAGACCCGCCCGTCGCGCAGGTCCGGGGCGACGCGGACCTCAGAGATTGTGATCGCCACCGCCTCCGCCGTGTGCCGCTGGCGCAGAATGTCGCTGATCTCGCGCTGGACGAGCTCGTTGATTCTGACGATGCGGTTGGACACGTGAAGGGGCGGAGGTCCGACCCATCAGAGGGAAGCCCGGACCTTCTGGGTATCGTAGCACTCGATGACGTCGCCGACCTGGTAGCCGTTGAAGTCGTCCAGCTTGATGCCGCACTCGAGCCCGGCGCGCACCTCGTTGGCGTCGTCCTTGAAGCGCTTGAGGGTGCCCACCTTGCCCTCGTGGACGACCTCCCTGCCCCGGCGCAGGCGCGCTGCGGCGTTGCGGTTGACCTTGCCCTCGGTGACCAGGCACCCGGCGACGAAGCCCTTGGCGAGCGGGAACGTCGCGCGCACCTCGGCGGCGCCGAGCTTGATCTCCTTGATGTCCGGGTCGAGGAGGTCGGCCAGCAGCTCGCGAACCTTGTCGGCAAGCTCGTAGATGATCTCGAAGGTCTCGATGCGGACGCCATTGTGCTTGGCGAGCGGCGTCACGCCGTTTTCAAGCTTCGTGCTGAAGCCCAGGATCGTCGCCCCGGCCGCGGCGGCCATGATGACGTCGTTCTTCGTGACCAGGCCCACGTCGGTCGACACGATCTCGAGGGAAACCTTCGCGCTCTTGATCCCCTCGAGGAGCTGCTTCACGGCCTCCGCGGAGCCGAACACGTCGGCCTTGATGATGACCTTGAGCACCTTCTGCTGCGTGGCGGCGATGTTGGCGAAGAGATGCTCCACCGAGATGTCCTTCTGCGCCGAGTCGACGGTGGTGACCGCCTTCTTGAGGCGGTGCGCCTCCTCCTCGGCGAGGTTCTCGGCCTCCCGGGCGTTCTTCGCGGCCCGGAACGCGGCGCCGCTGTCGGGGGTCCCCGACCAGCCGATCACGCGGACCGGCGTGGAGGGCGGGGCCTCCTTGATGGGGCTTCCCTGGTCGTCGAACATGGCGCGCACCTTGGCCCACTGGGCGCCGCACACGATGGCGTCTCCGGTGCGCAGGGTGCCCTTCTGGACGATCACGGTTGAAAGCGGCCCACGGCCCACGTCCACCTGGGACTCGATGACGACCCCCGCGGACTCCGCCTTGGGGTTGGCCTTGAGCTCGAGCACGTCCGCCTGCAGGAGGATCATCTCGAGCAGGTCGTTTATGCCGGTCCCCTTGACCGCCGAGACCGGCACGGTGATCGTCTCCCCGCCCCAGTCCTCCGGCACGATGCCGCGCTGCTGCATCTGGGCCTTGACCTGGTCCAGGTTCGCGCCCTTCACGTCCATCTTGTTCACTGCGACGATGGTCACCACCTTGGCGTTGCGGGCGTGCTCGAGGGCCTCGTCCGTCTGGGGCATGAAGCCGTCGTCGGCCGCGACCACGAGGACCGCGATGTCGGTGACGGAGGCCCCGCGGGCGCGCATCTTGTTGAACGCCGCGTGTCCCGGGGTGTCGAGGAAGGTGATCTTTCGCCCGGCGTGCTCGACCTGGTAGGCGCCGATGTGCTGGGTGATCCCGCCGGCCTCGCNNCCTTGCGGATCGCGTCGAGGAGGGACGTCTTCCCGTGGTCGACATGGCCGAGGATCACGACCACGGGGGCCCTCGGCTCCATGTCCTTCGACTCGTCGGCGACGGGCTTCGCCTTGCCCTTCTCCTTGGCCTGCTGCTGCGCCACGTCTCCGCGGTGCTTGATGTCCAGGACGAACCCGTATTTCTCGGCCACCTTCTGCGCAACGGCCTCGTCTATCGTCGAGTTCATCGACGCGAACCCGCCCATCTGGTTGAGCTCCGAAATGAGCTTGAAGGGCTTGAGGCTGAGGGCCACGGCGAAGTCGCGGACGATGACCGGCGGCTTCAGGTGGATGATCTTCAGGTCCCCCTCAAGGGTGACGACGGGCGCCGCCGACGCGGCGGCCGTCATCTGCGGCAGCGGCCGCGGGAAGGTCGGGGCGCGCACGGGCAGCGGGGGCGGCCCGGCCGCGGGTTTCGGGGCCTCGGG
>PLXR01000162.1 GCA_003151495.1 Opitutaceae bacterium | reverse complement strand
GCCAACATCCTCAACAACGCCACGGACCGCTCGCTGATCATCCTGGACGAGATCGGACGAGGGACGTCGACGTACGACGGGCTGAGCATCGCCTGGGCGGTCGTCGAGCACCTCCACCGCGACCCGGAGCGCGGCCCCCGCACGCTCTTCGCGACCCACTACCAGGAGCTCACCCAGCTTGACAGGCACCTGCCGCGGATGCGCAACCTGTCGGTGGCGGTCAAGGAGTGGAACGAGGACATCGTGTTCATGCGCCGGGTGGTCCCCGGCGCGGCGGACCGCAGCTACGGGATCCAGGTCGCGCGGCTCGCCGGCCTGCCCCACAGCGTGATCGACCGGGCCAAGGCGATCCTCGCCCGGCTCGAGGGCGACGACACGACGGTCTCCCTTCCCTCGCCCCAGGCCCGCCCGAGGAAGAAGATAACGGTCGCCCCGGCGGACGCCGGGCAGATGGACCTCCTCTAGCCCCCCGGGCGTTTGCTGTCGACAAGGGCCCGCGGGCAAGGACCATCTCCCCACCATGGGGCAACTTGACCATCTTTTTGCCAAGAACCGGAAATGGGCCGACGCCATCCGCGCGCGCGACCCCGACTTCTTCCAGAAGCTCTCTGACCAGCAGTCCCCGGACTACCTCTGGATAGGGTGCAGCGACAGCCGGGTGCCCGCCAACGAGATCGTGAACCTGCTGCCGGGCGAGCTCTTCGTGCACCGCAACATCGCCAACGTCGTCGTGCACACGGACCTGAACTGCCTCTCGGTGATGCAGTTCGCGGTCGATGTCCTGAAGGTGAAGCACATCATCGTGTGCGGCCACTACGGGTGCAGCGGCGTGCGCGCCGCGCTGCGCTGCGACAGGATCGGGTTGGCCGACAACTGGCTGCGCCACGTGCAGGACGTCTCGGAGAAGCACAGGGCGTGCGTCCACGCGCTCGAGGGCGACCAGCCGCGGACAAACCGGCTCTGCGAGCTCAACGTGATCGAGCAGGTCTCCAACGTGTGCCAGACGACGATCGTGCGCGACGCGTGGGAGCGGGGCCAGGCCCTCACCGTCCACAGCTGGATCTACGCGCTGAAGGACGGGTTCCTGCGCAACCTGGGCATGAGCGTCTCCGCGACCCCGGAATTCGAGCCGCAGTACCGCGCGGCGCTCTCGTCGCTCAAGGCGGGACAGCCGTTCACCGCCCCCGTCTAGGGGCCCGGCCGCTCAGGCCCCGGCGACCGCGCTGTGCCTCAGGGCCCAGACCTGCTTCGCCTGGGCGATCGTCTCGGCAAGCGCGGCCGGCGTCAGCGCCTGCTTCGGGTCGTCGCCTATCCCGTGGCTGGGGTCCACGTGGGCCTCGATGCAGAGCCCGTCCGCACCGTAGGCCACCGCGGCCAGGGCGCACGCGTGGACGTACGAGGCCTTCCCCACCGAGTGCGACGGGTCGACGATCACAGGGGCCCAGGTCTTCTCCTTGAGGAGGGGGGTGATGCTCTCGTCGGGGTGGTTGCGGTAGCCGTCAAGCGTCGGTGAGGTGCCCCTCGGGCACAGGACCACGTTCGGGTTGCCGAAGGCCGCGATGTACTCGGCGGCGGAGATGAACTCGGCGAGCGTGCCCATGTGGAGGCTGCGCTTGAGGAGGACGACCGTGTCGCGCTTGGCGACCGCGCGGCCGATGGAGCGCAGGAGCGAGTAGTTGAGGGCGTTGCGGGCCCCGACCTGGAGCATGTGGACGCCCGCGTCGAGCGCCATGCCCAGCTGCTCCTCGTCCATCACCTCCGCGTCGACCGGCAGGCCGGTCATGCGCGAGGCCTCCATCAGGATCTCCATCGACTTGCTGTCGCCCTGGAAGGTGTAGGGGTTCGTCCTCGGCTTCCAGACGCCCCCGCGCAGCACGTGCGCCCCGGCCTCCTTCACCGCCACCGCCGTCTCCAGGAAGTACTGGGGGTTCTTCGGGTCGATGGTGCACTGCCCCGCCACGATCGCCAGCTCCTCGCCGAGCGTGACGCCGCCTATCCTGATCCGGTGGGTCGCAAGGTCGGACCGGCGGTCCATGAGCTTGAAGGGCGACTGGATCCGGTCGATCCGCTCGACGTAGGTGAGGCCCTCGAGCCGGTTGATCATCAGCTCGTCGCGCTCGTCGCCGACGATGGCGTAGATGGTGCGGACCGCCCCGACGATGGGCTGGATCGAGCAGCCGAACTCGCCGACGATGGCCGTGATCTCGTTTACCTGCTCGGGGGTCAGCCTGTTGGACTTGGGCAGAATCATTTGGGGAGGGGTGCTCGGTTGGGAGCGGTGACCCTGCCAAAAAGGGCGCCCACCGTCGACTCCGAACTCAGCCGTGCCGGTCGAACTCCGCGGGCAGCGGCGCCTCCGCCGCGAACGAGTGCCGCGCGCCCCCGAGGTCGTACTCGAACGCGACGGACCTGGAGTGAAGGAACATCCGCTTCGGGCCCCCCGCCCTCGTGAAGGCCCTGTTCGCCGCGAAGTCCCCGTAGGTCCTGTCGCCCACGATCGGCAGGCTCCTCTTCGCGCACTGGACCCTGAGCTGGTGGCTGCGCCCGGTCTGCGGCTCGAGCCGGATGAGCGAGAGGCGCGGCTCGCCGGTCCCCGCGCGGACGAGCGTGACCCTGCTCTCCGCGGGCAGGCTGCCGCCCCCTGCTGCCGTGCGGATGTGCCCCGCCATCTTCCGCACGTTCAGGAGGTCCTTCCACGTCTCGGAGGGCTTCCTCGGGACCCCGAACACGAGGGCCTCGTAGGTCTTCCGGACCCGCCTCCTCTGGAACTGGGACCTCACCTCCCGGGCCACGGCGCCGTCGGAAGCGGCGAGGATCAGGCCCGAGGTGGCCGAGTCCAGGCGGTTGATGAGCCAGAGGCGGTGGACGCCGCCCCCGGGGGCGGGCCATTCGAAGCACTCCGCCTCGCCGTCATAGGGCGCCGTGAGGAGCGACCGGGCCACGTCCCTGGGGCCGTTCGGGTGGGAGAGCACGCCCTCGGGCTTGTTGAGCGCCGCGAGCCCGTTCGCGTCGACCGCCACGCGGCTCACCCCGGCGCCGAGCGGGACGCCCGACCAGTAGCCGTCACCGGGCGCACTCACTGGTAGTAGAACCTGAACGTGAGCTCCTGCGAATTCCCGAGGACGGCGATCATGTCGTCCGTCCAGTCCCCGTAGGGCGCGGTCAGCGTGATCGCCGAGATGCAGCTCTGCTTGCCCTGCTCGCTCGAGGTGCTCTCGACGTCGAGGATCTCGGAAATGCGCCCCTTTGAGTCCATCGTGAACTTGACGCTCACCCAGCTTCCCGAGGGGGGCGCGGTGTTGCTGCCGATGAGGATCCTGTCCCATTGTATCTGTATCGCCTCCATCATCTTGTGGAGATACGCCCCGTAGCTGCTCCATTTCGCGCTGTAGGCCACCGGGCCGATGTTGCTGGTCCCGAACTGGTTGTCCTCGAAGACGGCGGGGCGGGTGTGCTGCTGCTCGAGGACGGGCCTCGCGCGCGGCTTGCGGGGATCGATGACGGGCTCGAGCATCTGCGTGCCGACGACAACCGGGGCGTCCTTGGCGCCGTCCACCTTGTCGGGCATCGGCTTCGACACGTCCGGCACCTTGCCGAGGTTGCTGCCGAACCCGTCGTCGCCCTCCTTCATCTTGTCGAAGCCCGCAAGGGGATCCTGAGCCTGCCTCGGCGCCGTCTGCTGCTTCACCGGTGTCGTGACGCTCGGGGCCACGGGCACCGACTCGGAGGGCTTCGTCAGCTGGCCGCTCACGGTCTGGTTCGACTCGATGTCCTTCTTGCCGTCGAGCTTCGGCTTGTCGTTGTGCTGGTCGAGCTGGGGCTTCTCCTGGGCGAGCAGCTGGTTCTTGGAGCTGAAGTTGGTGGTCTTGTCGGGGACGGTGTCCGGCGCGTCAGGGTTCGCCTCGACGTACTTGTTGGGCGGGGGCGGCTTGATCGCCGGGGTCACGAACTCGTCGGGTGCTATCTCGATGTTGAACTGCCGGGGGATGGCCTGCTTCCTGGCGGTCGGGTGGATGACGTCGCTCCGGAGCAGGAAGGGGGCGATGACGAAGAGCAGGAGGTGGACGACCAGGACCGCCAGGAGGCCGACGCCGATCGACCTCGAATCCGGGTCCCTCCGCACGCGCTCCACCCACCGCCTGAGGGCGGCCGAGGGGGAGGGGGCGGTGAGCGTGTGCGTCATCGTTTGGAGCCGGAAAAGGGTGACATTCAACCCTGTAGGACGCCTTTGGTCAAAATTTGTTTCGTGGCTTCCATCGGCAGGCCCATGATATTCGAGAAGGACCCCCGGTAGCCCGCGATGATCATCCCGGTCTCCTCCTGGATGGAGTAGGCCCCTGCCTTGTCCAGGGTGTTAACGAGCCGGATGTAATCCTCTATCACCTCGTCCCCGAACGGCTTGAACTCCACCTGGCTCGACACGCCCTTGTCAATCCGGAGGCCGGTGGAAAGGCGCCGGACGGCCACCCCGGTGAAGACCGTGTGCTCGCGGCCGGAGAGGCGGCGAAGCATGGCCCGGGACTCGTCCAGGTCCCGGGGCTTGTTGATCGCCTGGCCGTCCAGGAAGACGGTCGTGTCCGCGCCGAGGACCACCGCGTCCGGGTGGCGCCCCGCCACCCAGTCGGCCTTCAGCGCCGCGTTGTGGGCGACCATGACCCGGGGGTCGGTCGCCGGGTCCTCGTGCTCGACCACCTCGGCGACGACCACCTCGAACGGGAACCCGAGCTGGGAGAGCAGCTCGCGGCGCCTCGGGGAGGCCGAGGCAAGGATGAGGCGGTTGGGGATGGACATCAGCAAAGGTGTGGCCTGCCGCTGAATATGTTGAAAGAAAAGGCGTTTGCGTCCATCGTGATCCCTTACATCCAACCGCATGCGTCTCGGGCTTGCCCAAATTAACACCACCGTCGGCGACCTGGCCGGCAACCGCGCGCGCATCGTTGAGGCCTACCGGGCGCTCGTCGGGCGCGGCGCCGAGATGGTCGTGTTCCCGGAGCTCGTGACCTGCGGCTATCCCCCGCGCGACCTCCTGTTCAAGCGCCATTTCGTGGCGGACGTGGAGGAGTCCATGAAGGCCGTGGCGGCCGCCGTCGGGGCGGTGCCGGCGATCGTCGGGACGGTCGAGACCAACCCCGGCGGGTCGGGCAGGCCGTTCTTCAACTCCGCCGCGTTCTGCCAGGACGGGAGGATCGTCTCGGTGGCGCGCAAGTGCCTGCTGCCAACCTACGACGTCTTCGACGAGGACCGCTACTTCGAGCCGGCGGCCCACACGACCGTCATCGTCCACCAGGGCGCGCGGATCGGGGTGACGATCTGCGAGGACATCTGGACCCACCCGATGATCAGCACGCGGCGCCTCTACAACGGCCTGGAGCCGCTCAAGCAGCTGGCCGCGCAGAAGTGCGACCTGATGGTGAACCTCTCCGCGAGCCCCTGGAACTTCGGGAAGTCGGGCGTCAGGCAGACGCTCGTGACCGACGCCGCGCTCGCGCTCGGCTGCCCCGTCGCGTACGTGAACGCCGTCGGCGGCAACGACGAGCTGATCTTCGACGGCCGCTCCGTCGTGAGCGACCGGTCGGGCCGCGTCCTGACCGGGATGGCCGCCTTCGCGGAGGACCTCGTGGTCGCCGACACGTCGGCCGGCCCGGCGGCGCTCTCCCCCACCTTCGAGCAGCCCGAGATGGCCGACATCCACTCGGCGCTCACCCTCGGGCTCCGGGACTACGCCCACAAGGTCGGCTTCAAGACGGCCCTGGTCGCGCTCTCCGGGGGCATCGACTCCGCGGTCGTCGGCGCGCTCGCGGTCGCCGCCATCGGGGCCGAGAACGTGATCGGCGTCTCCCAGCCCTCGAAGATCTCCTCCCAGCACTCGCGCGACGACGCGCGGGCCCTCGCGGCGAACCTCGGCATCCGCTTCGAGACGATCGGGATCTCCGAGGTCGTCTCGGCGTGCGAGTCGGCGCTCGCCCCCCTGTTCGCGGGGCGGCCGCGCGACGTCACCGAGGAGAACATCCAGGCCCGGGTGCGGGGCGTCCTGATGATGGCGCTCTCCAACAAGTTCGGGGCCCTCCTCCTGACGACCGGCAACAAGAGCGAGATGGCCGTCGGCTACTGCACGCTCTACGGCGACATGTGCGGCGGGCTCGCCGTCATCTCCGACGTTTTCAAGACGCAGGTCTACGCCCTCGCGAACTGGATCAACGCGGACGCGAGGAGGGCCGGCCGCACGCCCCCGATCCCCCAGTCGAGCATCGACAAGCTCCCGAGCGCCGAGCTGCGCCCGAACCAGACGGACCAGGACAGCCTGCCGCCCTACGACATGCTCGACGCCGTGCTCAAGGGCTACGTCGAGGAGGGCCTGTCGCGGCGGGACCTCGTGGCGCAGGGCTTCTCGGACGCCGTGGTGAGCGACGTCGTGCGGAAGGTCGACCTGAACGAGTACAAGCGCAAGCAGGCGGCGCCGGGCCTGAAGATCACCCCGCTCGCGTTCGGCGTCGGCCGGCGCATCCCCATCGTGCAGAAATACGTCAACTGATGGATACCTCCGGAAACCTCTTCGCCCGCGCCCTTAAGCGCATCCCGGGCGGCGTCAACTCGCCCGTGCGGGCCTTCCGCTCGGTCGGGGGCTCGCCTTTCTTCGTGACCAGCGCCAAGGGCGCGACGCTCACGACGGCCGACGGGCGGGAGCTGATCGACTTCGTGTGCACGTGGGGCCCGGCCATCCACGGCCACAACCACCCGCGAATCAGGGCGGCGATCGCGACGGCCCTCGAGGCGGGGACGAGCTTCGGGACGCCCAACCCCTACGAGGTCACGATGGCGGAGCTGATCCACAGGCTCGTGCCCTCGATCGGGAAGGTGAGGATGTGCAACAGCGGGACCGAGGCGACCATGTCGGCGGTGCGCCTGGCGCGGGGATTCACCGGGCGCGACAAGATCGTCAAGTTCGCGGGCTGCTACCACGGGCATTCGGACTCGCTCCTGGTGAAGGCGGGCTCGGGCGCCCTGACCCACGGCAATCCCGACAGCGCGGGCGTCCCGGCGGCGTTCGCCCGGGAGACGATCGTCGTGCCCTTCAACGACCCGGCCGCCCTCGACCGGGCCTTCGCCGCCAATCCCGGCGCGATCGCCGCCGTGATCGTCGAGCCCTACCCCGCGAACGTGGGGCTCATCCTGCCGGCGCCCGGGTTCCTCCGCCACCTGCGCTCCTCGTGCACGGCGAACGGCGCCCTCCTGATCTTCGACGAGGTGATGACCGGATTCCGCCTGGCGCGGGGCGGCGTCCAGGAAATCGAGAAGGTCGTGCCGGACCTGACGGCCCTCGGGAAGATCATCGGCGGCGGGCTTCCGGTCGGGGCGTTCGGCGGCCGAGCCGAGGTCATGGACCTGATCGCGCCGCTCGGGCCCGTCTACCAGGCGGGAACCCTCAGCGGCAACCCGCTCGCGATGGCCGCCGGCATCGCGGCGCTCGAGCTCCTCGAGGAGACGCTGCCCTACCCCGGCCTCGACGCCCTCGGCCTGCGGGTCAAGGGGGCCCTCGAGGGCGCGTGCAAAGCCAAGGGGCTCGCGGCCCAGGTCCCGCAGACCGGCTCCATGTTCAGCATCTTCTTCACCGGCGAGCCCGTGCGAGACCTAGAGGGGGCCCTGAGGGGCGACGCGAAGCTCTTCGCACGGTTCTTCCAGCGGTGCCTCGACCAGGGCGTCTACCTTCCCCCCAGCGCCTACGAGACGGCTTTCATCAGCACGGCCCACGGGGGCGCCGCGATCGACCGGGCCTGCGAGGTGATGGATTCGGCTATCCGCGGTCTTTGAAGCCTCGCAAGGGTCCCCCCAATGGCTAGCCTCACACCCCGAACGATGGGCCGAACGCTCCTGACCCTCTGCCTTGCCGCCTGCGCCGCCCTTCGGGTCGCGGCACAGCCCGCGCCCGGCGAGTCCATGGCGCTCGCGGACATCAGGGCCGGCCAGCGCGGCGAGGTCTGGACGGTGTTTCAGGGGACCAGGCCCGAGCCGTTCGCGGTCGAGGTCTCCGGGGTCGTGCTCAACGCCCTCGGGCCGGGCAAGTCGATCATCCTGTGCAGGCTCACCGACCCGCGCGTCCAGGACATGGGCGCCGTGGCCGGCATGAGCGGGAGCCCCCTCTACATCGACGGCAAGTTCGCCGGCGCGCTCAGCTACCAGATGCAGCGCTTCGAGACCGTCCGCTACGCGGGCTTCACCCCCGCCGCGGACATGGCGGAGGTGGCCGACCGCGTCCCCGACGCCGCGCCCGACCCCGGTCGGTCGTCGGCGTCGATCGACCCCGCCGCGGGAGCGCCGCAGGGCGAGGCCTTCCGGGCCATGAGGCCCGTGTTTGCGCTGGGGGGGGTGTCCCCGAGGACGGCCTCCATCATGGCCCCCCGTTTCGAGGGGCTGGGCCTCGGGATCGTCTCGGTGGGGGGAAGCAGCCAGGGACAGCAGGGCGCGGCCCCTGCGGCCGCGGCCCTGCGGCCCGGCGACGCGGTCTCGGTGGCGCTCACGACCGGCGACATCACGCTGGCCGGGACGGGCACCGTCTCGCGGGTCGACGGCAACCGGGTGCTCGCGTTCGGCCACCCGATGCTCGGCATCGGGGACGTCCAGCTCCCGATGTGCTCGGCCGAGGTGGTCGCCATCCTCCCCTCCACCATGGAGTCGTTCAAGGTGGCGAACATCGGCCCGGTCATCGGCTGCATCAGCCAGGACCGCCTGTCGGCGGTGTCCGGTCTCCTCGGGGCCGGTCCCCGGATGACCGATGTCGAGGTCCTCTCGGGCCGCGGGGGCGGGCCCCAGCGGAGCATCCACTTCCAGGTCATCCGGGACAAGAACATCGCTCCCATGGTCATGCTGACGGGGGTCGTGGAGGCTGTCCTCGGCTCAAACGACAGCGAGTCGGGCGAGGGTTTCCGGGTCGTGAGCACGGTCACGTACTCGCCCACCCAGCAGATCACGCGGGAGATGGTCTACGCGGGCCAGCAGGGTTTCCTCATGGGCCTGGTCGAGTTCCTCGGCGGCCTCTCGGCGGAGATCGAGAACCCCTTTGAGAAGGCCCTTCCCTCCTCAGTCCAGTTCCGGGTGGAGCCGCTCGAGGCCAACCCCACCGTCACGGTGGAGCGCTTCGAGGTGTCGCGAACGATAGTCCGCGCCGGCGAGAGGCTCCAGGTCACGCTCGGCTGGCGCAGCTTCCAGGGCTCGGAGGAGTCCCGGGTGTTCGACGTCCCGGTGGACGCATCTTGGACCGGCAAGACGCTCGAGGTGATCGTCGCCCCGGGGCGGGTCCTCGACGAGGTCACCGGCCACGGCCGGACGTTCCGGCCCGGGCAGCTCCGGAGCTTCGACGCGTACCTCGAGGCGATGAGGCAGAGCAGGCCCGGGGACGGGCTCTGCATCGCCGTCGTCGAGCGGACCGCGCTCTTCTTCGACCAGGCCGCATCGACCCCCGACACGCCCGCCTCGATCGAGCGGATCTCCTCGGCCTCGGACTCGGCCAGGTACCAGAGGCGCGAGGTCCTCGTGCCCCTCTGGGAGACCCACGTGCTCGGCGGAAAGGTCTCCTTCACCGACCTCCACAAGACCGTTCGAGTCGTCGACTGACAGCCCCTATGAATTCCCGCCTGGCCCTCACGCTCACGATCGCCCTCTCCTCGGCCTGCGCAGCGGGCGCTGACCCGCTCTCGAAGAAGACCGAGGTGGACTTCTACCGCGACGTCCACAGCCGGGACCTCCACGGCCTGGCCACCCGCTCCGACGGCAGGCTGGTCGCAGGCCCGGTCCTCACGGACCTGAAGGGCGAAAGCCCCTGCGAGCTCATCTGGTGCCTCGACGCGGCACCGGCGGGAAAATGGATCGTCGGCGGCGGGCCCGGGGGCCGGATCATGGAGGTGGCGGTCGACGCGGCAGCGGGGACCTTCTCCTCAAGGGATGTGGCGCGGATAGGCGACGTCCAGGTCTACGCGGTCAAGTCGCTGCCCGGCGGATCGGTCCTCGCGGGCACGTCCCCGGGGGGCGGGCTCTGCCTGGTCGCCGGCGGCAAGGTGACGGCGAGGACGGGCCTGCCCGCCGATTCCCTCTTCGACATCGTCCTCCTCGACGGGGGAAAGTCCGCCCTCGTCTCGACCGGCAACCCCGGCCGGATCTACCGGGTGGACCTCGCCAGGTTCGCGGCCGCCGGGGTGTCCGAGGGGAAGGCTCCGGACGCAAAGGCCCTCGCGGAGCGGGGCATCACCCTCTTCGGGGAGGTCGCGGACCGCAACATCCGCAGGATCGCAAGGCTTTCCGACGGGCGGATCGTGGCGGGCTCGGCCCCCATGGGCAGCATCTTCATCTTCGGAGCCGAGGGCGGCGCGCCGTACATCGCCGAGGAGAACCACGACGCCGAGGTGACCGACCTCCTCCCCGGAGAGGGCGGCGGGTACTATGCGGCCATCGTCTACTCCGGCGGCGAGATCCACCCGACGCGCGGGATTGCAGGCGTGGAGGCCCCGGGTCCCGTCGAGGTGGTCCTCCCCGCGGTCACGGCCGGTCCCGCGCCCGCCCCCGGGCCAGCGCCGTCCCCGACCCCCACCCCCGCGCCGCCGAAGGCGAAGGAGAATGCCGGCGATGCCACGGGCCCGCTGCCCCAGGTCGAGCGCTTCCCGGGCCGCAGCACGGTGAAATGGTTCTCAAGGGAGGGCTTCCCCGAGACCCTGGCCTCGCGCTCGGGCGTGGCTTTCTACCGGATGAGCCTCCTCGGGGACCTGCTGGTCATCTCGGGGGGCGAACTCGGGGAAATGTCCGGGTACGACCTGGCAAGGCGCCTCTCGCTCACCTTCGCGGGCAGCGCCTCCTCCCAGGTGAACGACCTGGCGCCCATGCCGGGCGAGCCGGGCAGGTTCCTGGCGATCCGCAACAACGCGCCCGGGTTCGCGGTCCTGGACTTCAATGCCTCCTCGCCCCGCACTGCCACGACCAAGCGGGTCGACCTCGGGTCGCCCGCGCGCCTGGGAGCGCTCAGGTTCGGGAGGCTCCGGGACGTCGACCCGTCCCAGCTCTCGATCTCGCTGCGCACCACGAACGGGTCGAGCGAGACCGACGGGTGGAGCCCCTGGACGGCGATGTCCGAGGCGGACGGATGGAGGGCCGCCGTCCCCGTCGGCCGCTACGCGGAGTTCAAGCTCGCCCTGCCCGCCTCGTCCCCGCGGACGCTCGAGCTCGACCGGGCGCAGGTCTACTCCCTCGGGCAGAACCACAGGCCGCAGCTCCAGGAATTCAGGATGCTCTCCCCGAACTTCGCGATCGTCGTGTCGCCCGAGACCCCCGCCCCGGTCACCACGACCGTCGGCCAGCTCGTCCAGTCGGGCGAGCGCGACGGGGAGAGAAGGAAGCCGAGCATCCTGGGGAGCCAGGTCGTCGCCTCGCCCGGCGCCCGGGTCGTCTTCTGGACCGTGTCCGACCCGGACGGGGACAACTTCACCTACACCTTCTCGATCCGCCACGACGGGGAGAGCGCGTGGACCGACCTCGCCGTCGACACGTCCGAGCCCTATGTCCAGTTCGACTCGCTCCACCTCCAGGAGGGGACCTGGTTCACCCGCCTGGTGGCCAAGGAGGCGGCCCCCAGGCCCGAGGCCGACCGGCTCTCGGTCACCTTCGAGACGGACGACCTGCTGGTCGACCACACCCCGCCCGTGATCGGGGAGGCGTCCGTCCGCCGCGACGGCGACCGGCTCGTCGTCACGGTGAGCGGGCGCGACGCGCTCTCGCTCCTTGACGGGGCCGACTTCAGCTTCAACAACGGCGTGCGCGAGTCCGTGGACCAGCCCGCCGACGGGATCCTCGACGGCAGGCAGGAGACCTTCGTCCTGGACGTCCCGCTTTCGCGCCTCTCCGGGGCGACTTCCGTCGAGGTCACCCTCTACGACGCGGCGGGCAACGGGGCGACGCGGCGGATCGGCCTGTAGGGCCGTCCGCCTCAGGCCCTGGGGTGGGCCCTGTCGTAGACGTCCTTGAGGCGTGCGATGCTCACGTGCGTGTAGACCTGGGTGGTCACGAGCTGCGCGTGGCCGAGCAGCTCCTGCACGACCCGCAGGTCCGCGCCGGAGTTGAGCAGGTGGGTCGCGAAGGAGTGCCGCAGCTTGTGGGGGGTCAGGTCGAGCGGAAGGCCCGCGAGGGCAAGGTGGCGCTTGAGCATGAGCTGCACCGAGCGGGGGGTGAGCCTGCCGCCGTCCTTGTTGCACAGGACGGGGTCCGCGCGGCCGGCCCCCGGCGTGAACTCGTCCCGGAACCGGGCGAGGACCGCGCAGGCCGCCCGCCCGAGGGGGCACACCCGCTGCTTGCGCCCCTTGCCGAGGACGCGCGCGACGCCCTCGGCCAGGTCCACGTCGCCGTGGGAGAGCCCGACGAGCTCGCTCACGCGCAGGCCGCCCCCGTAGAGGAGCTCCATCGCGAGCAGGTCGCGGCACGCCGTGAACGCGTCGCAGGCCCCGTTCTCCAGGAGCCGCCTCGGGCCCGCGAGGAGCGCCCTCGCCTGCTCCTCGGTGAGGAACTGCGGCAGGCGCTTCTCGAGCTTCGGGAGCGGGACCCCCGTGAACGGGTTGCGGGTGAGGCGGCCCTTCCTCATCCAGTAGCGGCAGAGCGTCCTCAGGCCCGAGACGTGGTTGTGGAGGGTGCGCCGGCCGTAGCGGCGCTGGGCCTCGATCACGAAGTCCCGGACCTCCCGGGGACCCAGGGCGCCGATCCCCCTGTCCCAGAGCGAGGAGGCCGCGAGCCACCGGTAGAAGTCGTCGAAGGCCGCGCGGTAGTTTCGCACCGTGTACGCCGAGCACCGCCGCTCGAGGGCAAGGTGCTCGCCGAAGGGCGTCCACCAGGACGCAACGACGCCCTCAGGAGGCGGCCGCGGTGTCCTGGACGCGTCCTTCGACATGGCGCATGAGCGCGTCCGCGTGCCTGCGCAGCGAGCCCTCGGGATCGAGGTCCCTCGACTGGGCGGCCGCCACGACCTCAAAGAGCATCGCCCCGAGGGCGGAGTCGTCCAGGCCCTCGGCGATCCGCGCCACGCGCGCGGTATCGACGCCCGACCCGGCGGCGAGGCCCTTCTTGCAGACCTGCTTCCACACGGCCTCGGCGTACATCGCGGCGGGCAGGCGCGGCGGGAGTTCCTTGAACAGGGGCTGGCCGCTCTCCCCCTTCGCCCTCTTCTCGACGGCCTTGATCTCCTCCCACTGGCGGAGCACCTGCTCCGAGGTGTCCAGCCTGCCGGTCCCGAAGACATGGGGGTGGCGGCGCACGAGCTTCTCGTTCACCTCCCTCGCGACGTCCTCCAGGTTGAAATGCCCCGCCTCCTCGGCGAGCTGCGCGTGGAAGATGACCTGGATCAGCACGTCGCCGAGCTCCTCGCGCATGTGCGGCATGTCGCCCCGGTCGATCGTGTCGAGGAGCTCGGCGCACTCGTCGATCAGGCAGCGGGTCAGGCTCTGGTGGGTCTGCTCCTGGTCCCAGGGGCAGCCGCCGGGGCCGCGCAGGCGGGCGATGGTCAGACGCAGTTCCTCGATCGCGCTCATCCCCGAAGGATGTGGCCCTTTGGGCGCCCGACACAAGGATTCTGGTCTGGTTTTCGCGCGCCGGGTATGTTTCGTGGTGTCCATGCGCAGGCCGTCCCCCCACGATGAACCGATGCGCGGCCCCACCCCCTCCCGGCACCCGGGGCCCGCGCCCGAGGAGGCTACCTGATGGCACTCACACCCACCGAAACACGCGACCTTCTCGTGCGGCTCGGGCACACGCCCCGGCGCTCCCTGGGCCAGAATTTCCTGGTGGACGGCAACATCGTGCGCAAGTCGCTCGAGCTGGCCCGGGTCGGCCCGGGCGACGCGGTCGTGGAGATCGGGCCGGGTCTGGGCACGCTGACGGGCGCCCTGCTCGACGCCGGCGCCGAGGTCTGGGCGGTGGAGATGGACCGCTCGCTCCACGGGCACCTGGAGTCCGGGCTCGCGGCGAGTCACCCGGGGGCGCTCCACCTGTTGGAGGGGGACGCGGTCGAGCTGCCGCTCGCCGGAATCCCCCCTGCGAGGGCGGCCGAGGCCAAGGTGGTCGCAAACCTGCCCTACGCCATCTCGACCCCCTGGATGGACGCCGTCCTCTCGGGCCCGCTCCCCTCGCGCATGGTGCTCATGCTCCAGCGCGAGGCGGCGGAGCGCTACGTCGCCTCCCCCGGGACACGCAGCTTCGGGGCGATCTCGATCTTCTTGCAGGCGGCCTACGATCCCGCCCCGGGGCACCGGGTGAGCCCGGCCTGCTTCCATCCGAGGCCCGACGTCGACTCGTACCTGCTGCACCTCGTGCGCAAGCCCCAGCCCTTCGTGTTCGCGGCCGCGGACCGGGCGGTCATCCGGCGCTGCTTCCAGCAGCGCCGCAAGCAGGCCTGCGCGGTGCTCAGGGACCTGGTTCCCGGGGCGCACGCGCAATGGAGGGAACTTCTCCTTTCCGAGGGCTACCCACCTTCCGTGAGGGCGGAGGCCATCGCGGTCGCGACATGGATCAGGCTCGTATCCCTGGGCCCAAGCGCGGCTTGAAAGCCCCGGCCAAGCCCTCCATACTGTTGACCCAGAAAATGTTCCGAACCGCATTCATCCTCAGTGTGGCCGCCCTCGCGTCCCTGCCGGCCCGGGGCCAGGAGGAGTCGCCAAAGGGCCTCGCGGGATCGATCGACGGCAACCTCTACACGTCCCCGACGGGCGCCTTCACGATCGAGATCCCGGTGCTGCCGGCGCTGGGGGGCGTCATCCGCGACACCCCCAACGTCGTCACCTTCCACGACGGGTTCGGGCTCCAGCTGACGGTCGGCGCCTTTGCCCAGGACGCGACGCTCCGGTGGGAGCTCTCGACCCGGGGCACGAAGGACTACCTCATCTATTTCTTCGGGAGCTACGTCCTTCCCGACCTGAAGCGCTTCTGCCCGGCGACGTCCATCCAGAGCGCAGGGTACTCAGCCGACCTGGAGGAGGGCACGCTCTTCACCTACATCCTGATGCCCGGGGGCTCCATGTTCGCCGACCACATCGTCTTTGGGAAGCCCTCCGACCCCCCGGTCGCGAAACGCGGCAACGCGGTCTTCGTCAGGAACGGCTTCACCATCGTGATCAGCACCGAGCTCTCCGAGCGCATCACGGAGGGCTCCCACTACAGCAAGACCGTCGAGGAGGAGAACCAGATCCTGCGCACCCGGATGCTGGCGGTCGTCAGGAAGATGCAGTTCCCCAAGCCCCCGGCCCCGAAATAACCCCCCGCCCGCAAACACCCCCCACCCATGAATCTCCAAAACTTTGTCCTTTTCCTCCTCATTGGCGCACTCGCCGGCTGGCTCGCCGGGGTGATCACGAAGGGAAGCGGCTTCGGGCCGCTCGGGAACGTCGTCGTCGGGATCGTCGGGGCGTTCCTGGGAGGCCTGTGCTTCGGCCTCCTGGGGATCGTGGCCTACGGCTTCGTGGGGCGCCTCGTCTTCGCGGTGCTCGGCGCCATCTTCTTCATCTGGCTGCTCAAATTCGTCCGCAAGTAGGCCCCTGCGGCACCGGGGCGGGGCCGGGCCCCGTCACATGTGGGCGATGATGGCGTCCCCGAACGCCGAGCACTTGATCTCCGTTGCCCCCTCCATCTGGCGCGCGAAATCGTAGGTGACGCGCTTCGCGGAGATGGCGCCGTTCAGGCCCTTCAGCACCATGTCGGCAGCCTCGTTCCACCCCATGTAGCGCAGCATCATCTCGCCCGAGAGCACGACCGAGCCCGGGTTGACGACGTCCTTGTTGGCGTACTTCGGGGCGGTCCCGTGGGTCGCCTCGAAGATGGCGTGGCCGGTGATGTAATTGATGTTGCCCCCGGGGGCTATCCCGATCCCGCCCACCTGGGCCGCAAGGGCGTCGGAGAGGTAGTCGCCGTTCAGGTTGAGGGTCGTGATCACGTCGAAGTCGGTGGGCCGCGTGAGGACCTGCTGGAGGGTGATGTCGGCGATCGAGTCCTTGATGATGATCCCCGCGCCCGGCTTCCCCTCGGGGATCTTGCACCAGGGCCCGCCGTCGATCTCGACAGCGCCGTAGAACTCCTTCGCGACCTTGTAGCCCCAGTCGCGGAAGGCGCCCTCCGTGTACTTCATGATGTTGCCCTTGTGGACGATCGTGACGCTCTTGCGCTTGTTGCGGACGGCGTAGGCGATCGCGCTGTGGATGATGCGGACGCTGCCGGAGTAGCTGACGGGCTTGATGCCGACGCCCACCTGGACGTCGGTGTTGAAGCCCTTGGCCCCGACCGCCTCCCAGAACGACTCCGCCTTGGCCTTCGTGCCGAAGCGGATCTTTTCAAAACGCTTCGGGAATTCCCTGGCGATGAAGTCGAGGACTTTCTGCGCGTCGGGCGTGCCCGCGGCGAACTCGATCCCGGCGTAGATGTCNNTCTCGCGGAAGATCACCATGTTGACGAGCTCCGGCCGCTTCACCGGCGACGGGACCCCCGTGAACCACTGGACCGGCCTCAGGCACACGTAGAGGTCCAGCATCTGGCGGAGCGCGACATTGAGGGAGCTGATCCCCCCGCCGACCGGGGTCGTGAGCGGCCCCTTGATCCCCACGATGTACTCCTTGAACGCCTCGACCGTGTCGTCGGGCAGCCAGTTGTTGAAGCGCTTGAAGCTCTCCTCGCCGGCGAAGACCTCGAACCAGGAGATGCGCTTCTTGCCGCCGTAGGCCTTCTCGACGGACGCGTCGAGGACGCGCACGGACGAGGCCCAGATGTCGGGGCCGGTGCCGTCGCCCCGGATGAACGGGATCACCGGGTTGTCCGGGACGTCGAGGCGGCCGGCATTGATTGTGATTTTCCCGCCCTGGGGCGGTGTTACGTCTTTGTAGGCCATGGAGGGGGTGATTATCGCGGGATTGGGGGAAGCCTCAAGCCTTGAGGCCCCCGCAGAAATTCGCGAGCCTTGCGGTTCCCTTTACGATGATCTCGTCGCTGGTGGCGTAGCTCAGGCGGATGTAGCCCTCCGCCCCGAACGCGGACCCGGGCACTGCCGCCACCTTCTCCTTCTCGAGGAGCCGGGCGCAGAAGTCCATCGAGGAGAGGCCGAAGCTGGAGATGTTGGGGAAAAGGTAGAACGCCCCCTGGGAGGCGACGCAGGTCACCCCGGGAATGGCCGTCAGGCCACGGTGCAGCAGGAGTCGCCGGCGGTCGAACGCCGCCAGCATGCTCTCCAGGGAGGCCTTCGTCTTCTCCTTCTCCCTGAGGGCCGCCAGGGCCCCGTACTGGGCGAACGTCGTCGCGTTCGAGGACATCTGGCTCTGGAGCTCGGCCGCGGCCTTTGCGATCGCCGCGGGAGCCACGAGCGTCCCGAGCCTCCATCCGGTCATCGAGTAGGTCTTCGAGAAGCCCGCGGCCACGATCGTGCGGGACTCGGCGTCCGGACCCAGGGTCGCCAGGCAGGTCGGGGTGAGGCCCCCGTAGATGAGGTTCTCGTAGATCTCGTCCGAGAGGA
>PLXR01000148.1 GCA_003151495.1 Opitutaceae bacterium | reverse complement strand
GTGAAGATGCCGCCGCAGATGCGCAGGGCGGAGGCGCCGAGCGACTCGCCGATCGCAAACCCGATGAAGCACGGGCCCGCCAGCTCCGATGGGAGGAACCTCAAGATACAGATCATGAAGAAGAGCTCGATCGCGACCAGGAGGAGGCCGACGCTCATCCCCGACTTTAGCGGGATCAGGAGCGTCGCGAGCGGGTTGCCCTTAAGGGCCGAGAACGCCGTGCGGGAATTGGCGACGGTGTTGATNNCGGATCCCGAACCAGGCGACGCCATAGCTCCCCAGGATGCCCAGGATCGAGGCGAGGAGGATGACGATGACGTGGGCGGTCGACTGGCCCGAGAGGGTGCCGAAGTAGTACGTCATGCAGGCCGCGATCAGCACCCAGAGCACCGCCAGGAACTTGCCCTGCTGCGCCAGGTAGGTCTTGCAGGTCTCCCAAATGATGTTCGAGACCTCCGACATCGACTTGTGCACCTGCAGGTTGCGCGTCTGGATGTACTGGATCCAGCCGAAGACCATGCCGCCCACGCAGACGACGAGGCCGATCATCAGGATGGCGGACCCGCTGAGCGCCCCGTTCATGAACGAGACGGAGTGGAGGTCCGGGATCTTGATGTCGGACTCGCTCGCGCGAGCGTACGGGATGGCGGAGGCCGCAAGTGCTGCCGCGGCGCCCAGTTGCAAGGCTTTGGGTAACTTCATGGTGAAGGCTAGGGTTTTGGACTGACTCTGGAGGGATTTACTAAGGGTTTAGGGTGCGGAAAACGCCTTGGATGGGCGAGTCTATTGTCGCCCGCGGGCGCTTCAATCAGGCCAGCGAATCGCGTTTAGTAGCTCGGCCAAATGGAAGCCCGCCTTTGCGAGCCTTTCGGCGGCGAGCGGTACGCAAACCTCATCATAGTGAGCGGGTAGCGTGATCTCGATGCGCCTGATCCCGCCCCTTTTCTCGGGGGTCACGGCCCCGAATGCGACGCCTGAGAAGGCGGTCCGCGCCGCGGCCAGGCTCTCGGTGGCCCATGCCTCCGCCCAGTGGTGGTAGTCGCCCTTGCTCGTCCACGCGGAACCCGCGCCGGACAGCCTCGCTTCCAGGACGGCGGCGATGCGATCCGGCTTCCTGGACCCTGCGACCTTGTCGACGAGCGAGGTGTCCCAGTACGCATGAAGCTCGTCGTACTTCCCGGGCCCGAAGAAGTCGGCGTTGCCCCCCTTGTCGTTGGGAAGCGACGCCGCGGCCTTGGGATCCGTGACCAGTCTGGCCGAGCCGTCCGCACCAATCTCGAAGTAGCCGTTTCCGACGTGGAGGGGCTGGTGCAGGTCCCCGACAAAGTGGACCAGCATGCAGAGCGCCTCCCTCTTCGTGATCCTCCGGTCGCCGCCGCCCTCAAGGACGCGCACGGCCTCCTCGACCATGTGGACGACGTCGTGGGGGTTGGAGAACGGGCCGTCCAGCTCATACGACGCCGTCCCGAGGGGAAGGTCGACGTAGTGCCATTCCCCGTTCTTCGGGAACTCCGCGTTGAAGCGGAGCGCCTCGGGGTCGGTCGCGAGCACCCCCTGGTGGAAATAGGCGCTCCGCACCTCGTCCATCCAGCTCGCGATGGCGGAGAGGTCGTCGTTGCCCAGGATTGCGACGACATGGGCGCGAGCGGCCGGCGTGAGGTTCCGGGTGGCGACGAGGCCGGCGGCGGCGTGCCCCTCTGGGCCCCAGGGGTAGGCCGGGCCGGCGCAGGCCAGGGCGAGGGCAAGGGCGGCGCCTGTTCTCTTGGAGAGGGGGCTCATGGTGCGGGAAAGTTCGTCCCTTGCCGCCGCCGTTGAAAAGGATAATCTCGGGGGCTCACCCAATCTTCACCCATGCCGATCGCAAGGACCCCCGAGCCGCCGTACTATGCGGTCATCTTCACGAACCAGCGGGCCGAGGGCGACAAGGGCTATGGCAAGATGGCGGAGCGCATGGAGGAGCTTGCCCGGGGCGAGCCGGGCTACCTTGGCATCGAGGGCGCCCGGACCGCGGAGGGCTTCGGGATCACGGTCTCCTACTGGGCGAGCGAGGAGGCCATTGTCGCATGGAAGGCGAACATGGAGCACAGGTCGGCCCAGGCCGCGGGCAAGAAGACCTGGTACGAGGGGTATTCCATAAGGATAGCGAAGGTGGAGCGGGCCTACGGGTTCGCGCGGGGGCCCGCGGCCTAGGCCCGCGACAAAGGCTCGCCATCCCGCCCCGGATTCCCAGAGATTCCATGGGCGCTGCCCGGGTGGCGGAATGGTAGACGCTTCGGACTTAAAATCCGATTTCCGCAAGGAAGTGTCGGTTCGAGTCCGGCCCCGGGCACCAATCTGAATGTTCCATTCGTCGTAGGCCCGGCTGGGCCCTAGCGGGTCGGAATCCCCTTCTCCAGCGCGCCGAGGCGCGCCGTCAGTGCCTCAACCTGATTCAGGCGGGCCTTCAACGCCTCGATCTCCTTCTGCTGCTCGTCGGCGTGCCGGGCCTGCTCTGCGATGGTCTTGCCCTGATTCACGACTACTTCGTGCTGCTTCCGGAATTCGTTCAGGAGCATGGCGTTCACGGCTTCGTAGCGGACCGAGAAGGGCTGCCCCTTTTTGTCGCGGATCACCAGCTCCGGAGAAACCTTCGCAACCTCCTCTGCAACGAGGCCGAATTGGGGCGCGCCGGACGGGTCAATCGTCTCCTTGTAACGGAACGACACCGGGCGCAGCGCCAGGATCGCCTCGCTTGACGAGCCCATGTCCTGAATTTCCCTCTTGAAGCGCTGCGACGAGGTCATGACCCCGAGTTGGCCGGTCGTCATGTCGATCATGACCGTGCCAGGGGTCCCGCCGAGACTCACCCCGTTGACGCCGGCGAGGTACGTGGTCGTCTGGGTGCCCTCGGTGCCGATGCGAATCGTGTTATCCTCAGTCCCTCCCACGGAGCCGATATCTATATTGTTGCTGCCCCCCTCTATGTTCCCCCCGGCATCGTAGCCGATCCCGATGTTGTTGGAGCCCAATCCGACGTTGTCGAGCGCCGCGTATCCGACTGCCGTGTTGTTCGTCCCGGTGGTCATTTCTTGGAGTGCGTCGGAGCCGAATGCCGTGTTGAAGGTACCGGTGGTCTGATGCCCCAGCGCCCCGGCACCCCCATTTGTATTGTTGCTTCCATCCGTCAGGACTCCCGCCGGGCCCGTGGCACCCGTTGCGCCTGCCGCTCCCGTTGCTCCTGCTATTCCTTGCGGGCCTGAGGGACCTGTGGCTCCGGTGGCCCCCGGGGCACCGGCTGAGCCTGCGGCACCAGCGTTGCCCTGGTATGCATTCAGCAGCTCGGTCACGTTGCTCGAGCCGCCGTTGGCCACCCAGATATTGCTCCCGTCGGATGCAACGCCAAGGGGGTTGGTTCCAACCGAATAGGTGCCAACCCCCGCCCCGGTGCTCGCCAGAAACTCCGTCACGTTGTTCGAGCCGATGTTGGTAACCCAGACATTGGTGCCGTCGAATGCGACGCCATAGGGAGTGGTTCCAACCGGATAGGTGCCAACCACCGCCCCGGTGCTCGCCAGAAGCTCCGTCACGGTGTTCGAGCCGCTGTTGGCAACCCAGACATTGGTGCCGTCGAATGCGGCACCATGGGGGTTGTTTCCAACCGCATAGGTGCCAACCGTGGCGCCGGTGCTCGCCAGAAGTTTGGTCACATTGTTCGAGCCTGTATTGACAACCCAGAGATACGTCCCGTCGAACGTGATGCCCTCTGGATAGAGTCCAACCGAATAGGTGCCAACCACCGCCCCGGTGCTCGCCAGAAACTCGGTCACAAAGGCCGAGCCCCCGTTAGTAACCCAGATATTGGTCCCGTCGAATGCAACGCCAAAGGGGTTGCTTCCAGCCGCATAGCTTTTTGCCGTCGGGGTCGGGGACACTCCCGTTGTCCATAGTTGCGCGCCTATCGCCTGGGATTGAGTGCTGCCCAGGCCCTTTGCCCCCTGCGGGCCAACCGGGCCGGTCGCCCCCTGCAGGCCAACCAGGCCGGTCGCCCCGGTCGGACCTGCGACGCCCTGCGCGCCCGTGGCACCGTCATTGCCGGCCGCTCCAGTGGCGCCTGCCGCTCCATCGTCGCCCGTGGCACCCGTTGCGCCTGCCGCTCCCGTTGGGCCGACCAAGCTCGCAAGGGACATCGCTCCGAGGTTGCCAGTGTCATCAACAACGACCCCCATGGCGCTGCCGGCATCGGAAACGGTGGCTCCGTAGACACCGGCGATGAACGTCGTCAGATGCGTCCCCTGCGTACCGATTCGGATCACGCCATCCTCCACGGGTTGGCCCTCGTTGCCGATGTCGATGTTGTTGTCGCCCGTGACCAGGCTGTCGCCCGCCGCGACGCCGGTGGCCAAGATGCCCAATGCCGTATTCCCATTTCCGGTGCTGTTATAGAGCGTCCCCATGCCGAGTGCCGTGTTATAATTGCCCGTTGTGTTGGAATAGAGCGTTTCATCGCCGTTGCCGGTGTTGCCGGTCCCCGTCGTGTTTGAATAGACCGCGTAGCTCCCGTTGGCCGTGTTGATGCTGCCTGACGTGTTGCTGTTGAGCGCCAGATTTCCGGCCGCCACGTTTCGGGTTCCCGTCGTGTTGGAGAAGAGCGCAACGATGCCTGTCGCGACATTGCCGATACCCGTGGTATTCGAATACAGGGCTTGGACGCCTATGGCCGTGTTGCCTCTGCTGGTGGTGTTTGAATATAGCGATTGGTAGCCGACGGCCGTGTTGTTGTATCCTGTCGTGTCGGTGTGGAGGGCGGAGATGCCGAAAGCCGTGTTGAACGCGTCGGAGGCCACGGCAAGCGATGCCAGCGCCCCCGTACCGCCGGCCGTGTCGCTGAATGCATCGGAAAGGACCCCCGGTGCCCCCGCGGCACCGGTTGCTCCCGCCGGCCCCGTTGCGCCGTCATCGCCGGCAATCCCTTGCGGACCCGTGGCACCTTCTGCCCCGTCGTTGCCCGCGGCTCCTGTTGCGCCGATCGCACCCGTTGCACCCGCCACTCCCTGCGGGCCCGTTGCGCCTGTCGCCCCGACCAGGCTTGGGAGTGGGATCGTGCCCAGGTTGCCGTTCATGTCGACGACGATGGGCGTTGCGGTGCCCGCATCGGACACGGTGGCCCCGTAGATGCCCGCAATGAAGGTTGCGGTCTGGGTTCCCTCGGTGCCGATGCGGATCGTCTTGTCGTCGGCGGCCTGGCCCGGATCGAATATGTCGATGTTGCTGCTGCCCGTCGTCAGGTTAGACCCTGCAATGTAGCCGATCGCGACATTTGTGGACCCCGTCGTTACTGAATAGAGCGTGTCAAGGCCGTAGGCCGTGTTTTGGCCGCCGGTGGTGTTGGATCGGAGCGCCCCGAGGCCGACACCGGTGTTCTCGCTGCCGGTGGTATTGGCGCGGAGCGCATTGGTTCCATCGGCCGTGTTGGTGTTTCCGGTCGTGTTGGAGTTGAGTGCCAGGTATCCGAAAGCCGTATTGAGACTGCCCGAGACATTTGAGGTGAACGCGCCGGTACCAGCCGTGGTGTTGTCGGATCCATCGGTCAGTACTCCAGCCGCGCCCGCGGCGCCCGTTGGTCCAATCGGGCCCGTTGCGCCGTCGTTGCCCGCGATTCCCTGGGGGCCAGTGGCCCCCGCCGCGCCTGCGGCGCCTGTCGGTCCCGAAGCTCCCGTGGTGCCTGTTGCGCCCATTGGCCCGGTAAGGCTGGCGAGCGGCACGGTGCCTAGGTTACCATTAATGTCGACCACGACGGGTGTTGCGCTTCCGGCATCGGACACCGTTGTCCCGTAGATGCCCGCGATGAACGTCTCATCCTGGACTCCTTGTGTGCCAATCCGGATCGTGGCCGACTCGCCGGCGACCCCCGGGTCGAAGAGGTCGATGTTGTTGTTCCCGTCGGTCAGGCTGGAGCCGGCTGCGTTGCCGATCGCAATGTTGCCGCTGCCGGTCGTGTTGGAATCCAGCGCACCGAATCCGAGGGCCGTATTGTAGCTTCCGGTTGTGTCCTGGAGCGAGGCCTCGTAGCCGACTGCCGTGTCGTTGACCCCCGACGTGTTGTAGAAAAGCGTCTGCAATCCGAATGCCGTGTCATTCGAGCCCACAAAGGAACCGTCAGCGAGCGCTCCGTTGCCACCCGCCGTATTGCCGGATCCGTCGGAGAGGACTCCCGCCGGGCCCGTTGCGCCTGCTGGACCTGTGGAGCCCGTCGAGCCGTCGTTGCCGGCGAGGCCCTGCGGACCCGTCGAGCCGGTCGCCCCGTCCGCTCCGTTGGTGCCGTTTGTGCCCGCTGCACCTGTTGCTCCAGCAGCGCCCGTAGCGCCCGTCGGTCCGGTCAGGCTCGCGAGCGGCACGGTGCCCAGGTTGCCGGTTTGATCGATCACAACTGGCGTGGCGCTGCCGGCATCGGACACGGTCGCGCCGTAAATGCCCGCGATGAACGTCGCTGCCTGTATCCCTTGGGTTCCGACGCGGATAATGCCGTCGTCCGCGGCGAGGCCGGGATCGTAGATGTCGATGTTGTTATTGCCCGTTGTGAGGTTCCCTCCCGCGTTGGACCCAATTGCAATGTTGTATCCCCCCGTCGTGTTCTGCTGTAGCGCGCCTGCTCCGCTGGCCGTGTTGTCAATTCCAGTTGTGTTGTGATTCAGCGATGCAAGGCCGGTGGCCGTGTTGCTGCTTCCGGTCGTGTTGAAGGGGAGCGCCTCTAGGCCAACGGCCGTGTTGTTGAAGCCGGTTGTATTGGAAAAAAGAGCGCTCGTGCCACTGGCTGTGTTATTGTAGCCGGTGGTGTTTGTAGTGAGTGCGCTGGTTCCAAAGGCGGCGTTGTTGCTTCCCGTCGTGTTGGAAAAGAGCGCTTGGTAGCCGCTGGCGGCATCATTTACGCCGGTCGTGTTTGAGCTGAGCGCTATGTAGCCGACGGCCGTGTTATTGATGCCCGACACGTTTGAGTACTGCGCCCGGAAGCCAAAGGCCGTGTTGGTATTGCCGGTTGTGTTGGAATAAAGGGCCTGGAAGCCGCTCGCCGTGTTGGCGACGCCGGTTGTGTTTGCATAGAGTGCCTGGTAGCCAAACGCGGTGTCGTTGGTGCCAGAGGTGAGTGACGCGAGCGCGCCTGTGCCCCCGCTCGCGTTCCCTAAGGCATCCGTAAGTACCCCCGACGGGCCGGTGTCACCTGCCGGGCCCGTTGCTCCCGTCGCGCCGTCGTTGCCGGCGGCTCCCTGTGGGCCTGTGGCTCCGACCGCGCCTGTTGCCCCATCCGTGCCGTTGGTTCCGTTTACTCCGTTGCTTCCGGACACGCCGGTAGCTCCTGGCGCCCCCGTTGGCCCCGTGAGGCTTGCCAGCGGCACGGTTCCCAAGTTCCCGTTCATATCGACGACGACCGGTGTTGCGCTGCCCGGATTCCCCACGGTCGTCCCGTATATTCCCGCTATGAATGTCGCCGTCTGCGTCCCCTGCGTGCCGAGGCGTATCGTGCCGTCGTCCGACGCCAGGCCTTGATCAAAGATCTCAATGTTGTTGCTGCCAACGGTCACGTTTAGGCCCGCGGTGTAGCCCACGGCGACGTTGGAGAAGCCCGTGGTCTCGTCGGCGAGCGCCTCAAGGCCCACGGCGGTGTTCTGGCTTCCAACGGTGTTGCTGACGAGCGCCCCGAAGCCGCTCGCCGTGTTCGAGGCCCCGCTGGTGTTTTCAAAGAGGGCCTCCGTTCCGTCCGCGGTGTTGCTGGTGCCGTCGGTGTTGAAGGCGAGCGCCTTGTAGCCATTCGCGGTGTTGTAGGTGCCCGCCCCATTGGAGTTGAGTGCCTTGTATCCTGTGGCGGTATTGCCGGGCCCGGAAAGGGGGCTGTTGAGGCTCAATTCCCCGAAGGCTGTGTTGAAGGTGCCCAAGGATGGGTTTGCGAGTGCTCCCGTGCCCCCGCTCGTGTTTCCGGAGGCATCGGTCAGGACCCCTGCCGGGCCGGTGGCACCTGCCGGGCCCGTCGCCCCCGTGCCCCCGTCGTTTCCGGCTAAGCCCTGGGGGCCCGTGGCCCCGGTTGCTCCGTCAATGCCCGCTGCTCCCGTCGCGCCCGTGGCCCCGTCCGCTCCGTTGGTGCCGTCGATTCCATTGGCTCCGGTGGCCCCCGTTGCACCCGTCAGGCTGGCGAGCGGCACCGTGCCCATGTAATTTGCCGGGTCGATGACGACAACTTGCTCCTGCGCGGGGTCGGGCAGGATGCCTCCATAAATCCCCGCTATGAAGGTCGACGTCTGTGCCGTTCCAATGTGGATGGAATTGTCCCAGCTGAGGTTCCCTGCATAACCAATGTCGATGTTGCCGCTTTCGTTGCTCGTGTAGTTCGAACCTGCGCCAACACCCAGGGCTATGTTGTCGGAGCCGTTGGTCAACCCCGTCAGCGCCGTCGCGCCGATCGCGGTATTGCCGGAGCCGGAAGTAAGCGACGCCAGCGCGCTGTTGCCGCCGCCCGTGTTGTCCGCGCCATCGGTAAGGAGTCCGTTGCCGTTAGCACCCGCGGCGCCCGTCGCCCCGGCGGGGCCGGTCGCCCCCGCGGCTCCTGGCGAACCGGCTGTTCCTGCTGCTCCAGTCAGGCCCGCGATGCCCTGGATGCCCTGCACGCCCTGGACCCCTTGCGTTCCTGTCGGACCGGCCGCACCCGCTGCACCGGCAGGACCCGTGGCGCCCGTTGGGCCAACCAGCACTCCAACATTCATCGCCCCCACGTTGCCGGCATTGTCGACCACGACCGCCATCGCGCTGCCGGGATTCGAGACGGTAGTATTGTATACACCCGCGATGTAGGTCGCCGTCTGGGTGTTGCCGATGCGGATCGTCGAGCCTTCCGCGGCGACGCCCGTGTTGCCGATGTCGATGTTGTTGCTGCCCGAGGTAAGGTTCAGACCGGCAGTGCTGCCCAGCGCTATGTTGAAGGACCCGGTGGCGTTCCTGAGGGCGTTGTAGCCCTCCGCCGTATTGTCGGTGCCCGTGACGTTGGTGAAGAGCGTGTGGTAGCCCGTGCCCGTGTTGTCGCTGGCGGTCGTGCCCTTGTTGACCGACTGGTAGCCGTCGGCCGTGTTGAAGCTGCCCGTCGTGTTCTGCGCGAGGGCGCCCGTGCCGTTGGCCACGTTCTGGTTGCCGCTCGTGTTGAATGCCAGGGAATTGTAGCCGAAGGCCGAGTTGCCGGCGCCCGTCGTGTTGTTCGGCAGGGAATTGTAGCCGACGGCCGTCAGGTCGATGCCGGTCGTGTTCAGCCAGAGCGTACGGAAGCCGATGGCGGTATTCTGGTTGCCGCTCGTGTTGCTGAAGAGCGCCTGCGTGCCTATGCCCACATTGTTGCTACCGGAGCTGTCGGCGGCGAGGGCCTGGTTACCGACGGCCGTGTTGTTGGCGCCGGTCGTGACCGAGACCAGTGCCCCTGCGCCCAGGGATGTATTGGACTGGGCGTGAGCGGTGCCGCAGAGAAGCAGCACGGCCGTTGAACTGACGATCTTCGTGAATGCCTTCATCGTTGTCTTCATTTTGAATGTCCGCCTTGGGACGACCTTAGTTGTTGCTAGATTCGCCTTGAAAATAACTGCGGCTCGGGCGGCTGGATTCGCCTCTTTGCCCCCGGCAGGGAATCCTTAAGTGCTCCCCGCCTCAACCCATTAATCGGGACTGGCGGGCGCGCCTGTTTCGACCCGAGGTCGCCGGGTTTGATCTGTTCCTCCTGGCAGTCGCGCGCAGCGATCAGACGCTCGGGGCGGGAGGCGTCCGTCAGGGATCACACGCCGGTTCAAGATGGAGCGTCCGCATCATTGATCCCGGCATGGGCTCGAGCAGGTGCGCCGCATCGTCAAGACGACCGGGCGCACCAATGATGCACCTCCGCTCGAGGTTGACTGCCGACGGCGGCCCAGAACGCGGACGCGCAGCCCATTGGCCGGACCAAAGGCTGGCTAGGGATTGGCTGGCAGCGGTTTAGCCAGCGCATCAGCTATTCGCCTGGAAAGGTGATCCCGTTCAACTTCGAGCTTCGCGAGCTCGTGGGCACGCCGAAGGCTCTTCAGCGCCTTGGCGCGATCGCCCGCCTCTAGCCAAAGATGGCCCGTCACGGCATGGAGGAGATGGTAGCCCTCGAGCGTGTCCCTTCCGGGCATGGTCTCGATCGCCCTGAGGCCGGCTCCTGCACCCCCGACCCTTGCCAGGGCCACCGCACGGTTCAGGGCAACAACCGGGGATGCGTCTCGCGCTAGAAGGTCGTCATAGAGCCCAAGGATCCGGGGCCAGTCCGTCTCGGCATCGCTCGGTGCGAGCGCATGGCAGGCCGCGATTGCCGCCTCAAGGTGGTACTGGCTTACGGTCGGTCCCGTGCCGGAGGCGGCCAGGTTGGCCAGGCCCTGCCGAATCTTTCCCTGGTCCCACCGGCTCCTGTCCTGGCGGGACAGGGTCAGGATGAGGCCCCCGTCGTCCGTCCGGGTGGGGAGACGGGCTGCGTTGAAGAGCATGAGCGCCAGGAGCGCGCGCGTCTCGGGCTGGCTCGCGAAGGGCTGCGCCGCCAGGAGCTCCCCTAGGCGGATGGCATCTGCGCACAGGTCCTCGCGGAGCAGCGTGGGGCCCTCGGTCGCCTTGTAACCCTCGTTGAAGAGAAGGTAGAGCGCCTGTTGCACGGCCGCGACCCGGGGCGCCAGCTCGCTCGTGCGGGGCAGGTCGGTTGTGACCCGTGCGTCGCGGAGGAACTGCCGCGCGCGCGTGAGGCGCTTGGCGATCGCTGCCTCGTTGGAAAGGAATGCGGCCGCGATCTCACGCTCCCCGAATCCGCAGAGGACCTTGAGGGTCAGCGCCACCTGGGCGTCCGGCGCCAGGCCGGGATGGCAGCACACGAACATCATCCGCAGCTGGCTGTCCGAGATCTCGTCCTCGAAATGGGGACCCTGCGAACGCCTTGCCGAGTCGAGGCAGTCCTCGACCATAGGAAGCAGCACGGCCTGCTTGCCCTCCCAGAGCCGGGAGCGACGGCCCTGGTCAAGCGCCCGGTTGCGCGCCGTCTGGAGGATCCATGCCGTCGGGCTGGCGGGGACCCCCGTGAAGGGCCATGTCTGCATGGCCTTGCCCAGGGCATCCTGCACGACGTCCTCCGCCAGGTGCAGGTGCTGCGGGCCGAACCGCCGCGTCAGGATGGCCACCAGCCTGCCCGCCTCACGCCGGAAGAGGTGGTCGACCACGGTTGCTACCGTGGCCGACGCATCCTCCTTCGGGGGATCAGATGGGGGGCAGCTTCTCAATCGGGCGTACCTCGACAATGGTTCCGTACTCGAAGCCGGGGCAGCCCTTGGCGATGTCAGCGGCCTGCGCGAGGGTGTCGGCCGAGACGATGATGTAGCCTCCGACCGTCTCCTTGGCCTCGACGTAGGGCCCGTCGGTTACGGCCTTCGACGTGCGAAGCACCTTGCCGGCGTCGTCCAGGCGGTCGCCGCCGACATACTGGCCCTTTGCCTTCATGGCCTTCATCCAGGCCATCCATTTGCCGAAGATCTGCTGCATCTCTTCGGGGGTCGGGTCGGGACCCGACTGCGAATTGCGGAACAGGAGGAGGAACTGTGGTTTTTCAGTGGTGGACATGTTGTGTGTGGGTTCAAGGAGATGACGAATGAACCCCCCGTCTCAGGACAAATATCTGTTTTTCGCCGCTCCGGCAACAGGTCCAGCTTGTATTCGAGGCCGGACGGGTTGGGTAAGGGAGGAGGCCAATTCGATTTCGGGTTCCGGTCCGGACCTGGCCCGGTCCCGCTTGGCGGATATGACCCTAAGTTCCTTTGCAGCCAGCAGATCTTTCTCCCTTCCCATGGCCTCCTTCGCCCTGACCAGGTCGGAGAGGGAGATCAATTGACATTGCCTTCCTCCAATCCCGAATCGTTCCGAGTTAGCCTTTATTGCCTCGAATTCACCGAGCCCAAGGACTGAGGAGAAGATGTCGAAGACGCCCCAGTCCGTTTGAAGGTATAGATCCCTGACGGTTTCGCCGGGCTTCGGGGATTGAAGGAACGAGATCCTTTGCGGCGTCATCCAATGGCTGGGATTCAGATCCCTGAGTGAAACGCGCAGGCGCTCGATGTTCTCCGGTGTTAGAACGGCACAAATGTCGAGGTCCCGCGTGACAAGCGCCGAGCCATGGAGCACCCCTGCAAATCCGCCCACCACCACGAAATCGACTCCCGAGTCAGCCAGTCGCTTGAGCAGTTCGCTTAGGCTGTTCATCGCGGTCGCGGCGAATCCGGTCGAATTCCAGCACCAGGGCCAGGGCCTGGTCGTGCTGGAGTGCACGCTGCTCAGGAGTGAGCCGCAGGCTCTCGTCGACCAGACTGAGGTCGAAGCCCGCCCTTACGGCCTCCTCGATGGCGTCTTGGTACGGGTCTGGCATGCCTCCGATTCTCGCGGGGGCGCGGGGCACGTCAAACGCTCATGCGGCCGCCCATTAAACTTCCCTCAAGTCCTGATTTCAACCTCTCCCTCAATCTCGACGGGAATGTCAAAGGGCAGCTGGGCCATCCCGACCGCCGAGCGGGCGTGCGCGCCCCGCTCGGGCCCGTACAGGCTGACGATCAGGTCCGTGAAGCCGTTGATCACGTAGGGCTGCCGGTTGAATCCCGGCGCGGAATTCACCATGCCGAGGACCTTGAGCCACGCGGTCACCCGGTCCAGGTCCCCCAGCTCGCGCTGCAGGCTCGCGAGGATGGCGAGGCCGACAAGGCGCGCCGCGGCATTGGCCTGCTCGGGCGTGACCTCAAGGCCGACCTTGCCGAGCGGGAGCGCCAGGGACCCGTCTGTGTTAAGGGGACCATGCCCCGAGATGAACGCCCGGTTGCCGCGGATACGCACCCACGGGAAGGGAAGGGTGGTCCCGGGCGGCATGACGAGCGGCTTTGGGAGCGTGAGGCCGAGCGCCTGGATTCGTGCTTCAACCTGTGACATGCGCGGAGCGGGTCGGCCTAGCCGGCGGTAGCCTTGAGGACCTCGCAGAACATCTCGAGGTCGATGTTTCCTCCGGATACGATCGCGACGATGGGTCCCTGGCCCGCCTTGCCGGTCAGCGCCGCGGCGAGCGGAAGCGCGCCCGCCCCCTCTGAGATGACGCGCGCCTTCTCCGCCATGAGGCGCACCGCCTGGCGCGTCTGCCCGAGGGTGACCACGATGACGCCGTCCAGGACGGGCTTCATCCGCTCCCACATCCGGGGGAACACGCTGTGTCCGCCCGCGCCGTCGACGAACGACGGCTTCCAGCCGGGGAATTCCTGGGGGGAGCCCGCGGCGAACGAGAGCGCGGCTGGGCATGCGGTCTCAGGCTCCGCGCCCCACACCCTTACCCCGGGCTTGAGCGCCTTCACGGCGGTGCCGACGCCCGTCACGAGCCCGCCGCCGCCGATCCCAGCGATGATGGCCGCGGTGTCCGGCGCGTCCTCGAGGATCTCGAGGCCCATGGTCCCGTGGCCCGCTATGAAATTGTCGTCGTCGAACGGGTGCACGAACGTCCCTCCGACCCCCGGGTAGGCGCGGTCGCCCAGGGCCTTCCAGGCGACCTCGTAGGGGACCAGGACGAGCCGGGCCCCGAGCGCCCTCATCCGCTCGAGCTTCGACGCCGGCGCCGTCTCGATCGCCACGACCGTGCAGGGCACGCCGGCCTTCCTTGCCGCGTAGGCCACGCCCTGGCCCGCGTTCCCCGCGCTGATCGTCCAGACGCCCCCCTTTCGCCCAGACTCCCCGAGCATCGCCACCGCGTTCGCGGCGCCCCGCAGCTTGTACGCGTTTATCGGCTGGAGGTTCTCGAGCTTGAGGCGGATGTCGGGGTAGCCGGGCCCGAGCTCGAGGCGCACGAGCGGCGTCCGGATAATGGTGCCCGAGATGCGGCCCCGGGCTGCCTGGATCTCGGCGAGCCCTATCGGGCGGACGGCTTCGAGGGATGCGGGCATGTTCGAACTGCGTCCGGCTCAGTCCATCAGCTTGCGCGTGAGGTAAGTCATCTCGATGGAATAGCGCTTCGCGACCTCCTGGAGGTTCGCCGAGGCCGCGTGCCCGCCGTCGGTGTTCTCATAGTAGAGGAAGGGCATGCCCATCGCCTCCATCCTCGCCGCCATCTTCCGGGCGTGGGCCGGGCTCACCCGGTCGTCCTTTGTCGAGGTGACGAACAGGGGCTCGGGGTAGGGGACGCCCGCCCTCAGGTTGTGGTAGGGCGAGATCTTGCGCAGGAATGCGCCCTCGACGGGATCCTTCGGGCTGCCGTACTCACCGACCCACGAGGCTCCCGCGCCGATCTGGTCGAAGCGGAGCATGTCGAGGAGCGGCACCTGGATCACGACCGCGCGCCACGTCTCCGGGTGCTGGTTCATCTCGACGCCCATGAGGAGGCCCCCGTTGGAGCCGCCCTCGATGCCGAGCCGGCGGGGCGAGGTGATGCCGCGAGCGACCAGGTCGCGGCCGACGGCGGCGAAATCGTCGTAGATCAGCTGCCGGTGGGTCTTCAGCCCCGCCTCGTGCCAGGCGGGCCCGAACTCGCCGCCGCCCCGGATGTTGGCGAGTACGAAGACGTTTCCGCGCTCGAGCCAGAGCTTGCCGAACATCGCCGAGTAGAACGGCGTCTCGGACACGTTGAACCCGCCGTACCCGTAGAGGATCGTCGGGTGCGACCCATCGTAGGCGAAGTCGACCGGACGCACGACAAAATAGGGGATCTTCACGCCGTCCGAGGAGGCCACCTCGAATTGCTCGACCACATGGTGCGAGGCGTCGAAGCGCGCGGGCTGGGTCTTGATGACCTCCGCCGTTCCCGCGGCGACTTCTGCCAGCCAGAGGGAGGTGGGGGTCAGGAAATTGGCGACGCTGTAGACGGCGCGGTCAGAGTCGTCGCTCACGCTCACGATGCCGATGCTGGAGTTGCCGGGGAGGGGGAGCGTGCTCCGGTTCCAACCGCCCGCCGCCGCGGGCTCGAACACGAGGGCCTTGCCCTTCACGTTCTCGTAGGCCGTGACGACGAGCCTCGACCGGGTGACGGAGACGCCCTCGACGGTCTCCCTCGGGCCCGGCTCGTACACGACGGCGAAGGGCGCGGCGGGGTTTGCCGCAAGCTCCGCGAGGTCGACCGACAGCAGCGATCCCTGGTGAAACGCGGGGCCGCCCGGCACGGGCGACCAGTCCTGGAGGATCCTAAGGACCAGGCGGCCACCGAGGATTCCCTCCACCGAGACCTTCGGCGGGAGGTTGAGCCTCGTGACCCCCTCGCCCCTGAGAAGGTAGGTCTCGCTCTCGAAGAAGCTGACCCCCCGGTTGATGAAGGCGTGGGACTTGCCGGTCGCGTTGTCGTGCAGCCCGTAGGGGACGTCGCTCACGTCGGCGGGCCTTCCCCGGAAGACCTCCTTTGCGGCCGAGAGGGGCTCGCCGCGCCGGAGCAGCTTCACGACGAACGGATATCCGGACTCGGTAAGCGTTCCCGGGCCCCATTCGCGGGCCAGAGCGATCGTGTCGTCATCGATCCACGAGGCGTTCTGCTTTCCCTCGGGCAGGGCGAACCCGCCGGCGACGAACTGCCTCGTGGTGAGGTCGAACTCGCGGATCTCCACCGCGTCCTTTCCGCCGTTTGAGAGGTGGACGAGGCTGCGGGCCTCGTCAGGCCAGCGCGTGTTCGCGCCCTTGAAGACCCAGTTTGCCTTCTCGGCGGCCGAGAGCGCGTCCACGTCGAGGAGCGTCTCCCACTCCGGCGCCGCGCTCCGGTAGCTCGCGAGGGTCGTCTGGCGCCAGAGGCCCCGGACATGGGCCGCGTCCTGCCAGAAATTCGTCACCGTCTCCCCCTTGAGGAGGTCGGGGAATGGTAGCCGGTCTGTCGCGTTGACGATCGTGAGCGCCGCCTGGTGCAGGCCCTCGTAGCGGGGGTCCCCCTGCAGCAGCCCGAGCGAGCGGGTGTTCTGGGCCTTGACCCACTCCAGGGCCTTGGGCGAGTCCGCGTCCTCCATCCAGAGGAATGGGTCGGAGGCGGACGCGGGGAGAGGTTGGGTCACGGGAGGGGGGGGCGTGTTCTGGGCATGCGCGGCCGCTGCGACCGCGCCAAGGAGTATTGCGAGCTTCAGCATGAGGAGCTGACGCTAGCCCGGAAGGCCCGCGGTGCAAGCGGCGGGTGGCCGTCCCGGGGGGATGCCTAGGGTGCGTGGACCCGAACCCTCAGGCCGGGGACCGAGGCAGCCGCCTTCACGATGATCTCGACATCCTTGATCCCGCGGAAGCCGGAGAACGCCGCTGCCATGAGGGCCCCGTCGGCCGACTCGAGCGCCACGCCGCCCTGCCACCCGATGAAGTCGGGCCGGTTGACGCCGAACGCGCCCTCGTCGAGCTTGCCCGCATAGACGAGCTCCTCGAACTCGCCGGTCGCGTAGCCGGTGCGCCAGACCTGGATCACCTTGCGGCTGGCGATCCCGAAGCACTGGCGGCCCTTGTCCGGGTCCGTCCCGAAGATCCGGCCGTGGGTGTCTCCCGAGGGCTCGATCACCAGGACCGCCGCGTTTCCCCTCGATCGCTCGCCCTCGATCGGGTCGCTCAGGAATTCGGGCATCAGTTTTTCGATCTCGTCGACGAGCTGCGCGGCGGGTTTCTTCATGGCTGCACATTGGGCCGCGGCAGCCCCGGGGTCGATGGCGGAAGATCGCCCGTGCGGGCCACCAAAGAATCCTTCCTCCCGCCCGCGGCCGGGTATAGGGTGCGGGACAGGAGTCCCCGCCTTCCCGAACCCCCCTCCGCCCATGAGAACCCTTTTCGCCTGCCTCCTTGTCTCAGCCGCAGCCTCCCCGATCCTTGCACAGCCGGACCCTGGCGCGGGCCAGCGCTGGCTGGCAGGCGCGGACATCGCCCCGCCCTTCGCGGCGCCCGCATCGCGCGAGGCCTGGGAGCACAGGCGCACGGAGATCCGCGCCGAGCTCCTCGCCATGCTCGGCAAGCTCCCCGCGAGGCCCGCGGTTCCCGAGGTCAAGACACTCTCCCGGGAGGACCGGGGCGACTACGTTCTTGAGAAGTTCCAGTTCGACAACGGGGCGGGCTCCACGGTCCCTGGCTACGCGTTCCTGCCGAAGGGCGCGGCGGCGAGGCACCCGGCGATCCTCTACTGCCACTGGCACGCGGGGGAATACGACCTCGGCAAGGAGGAGCTCCTCCAGGCGCGCCACACCCCCGAGCCGCCGGGCCCGGCGTTCGCCCGCCGCGGCTACGTGGTGGTCGGAGTCGACGCGCCCGGCTTCGGCGAGCGCAACGGCTCGGGCCCCGACGGCCCCGCGGAGCGGGACATGACCGCCGAGGAGTCGACCGCGAAGTTCAACCTCTGGGCGGGGCGGACGTTCTGGGGAATGATGCTGCGGGACGACCTGATGGCGCTCGACTACCTCGCCTCGCGTCCCGAGGTGGACAGGGACCGGATCGGGGTCACCGGAATGAGCATGGGGTCCACCCGGACGTGGTGGCTCATGGCGCTCGACGAGCGNNATCCACGAGCACGACATCGGGTACTTCGTCCCCGGCATGCTCAACCACTTCGACAGCGAGGCCGTGATCGCGATGAGCGCCCCGAGGCCGATCCTTTTCCAGACCGGGGACCGGGACGGCGGGTCGCCGGTCGACGGCATCCATGCGATCGAGGGCGCCGTGCGGCCCGTATACCGCCTTTACGGGCGGGAGGATGACTTCCAGAGCATCGTCTACCCGGGGCAGGGCCACGTCTACACGCCCCAGATGTGGGAGAGGACCCTCTCCTGGATGGACTCGCACCTGCGCTGAGCGTCCGCGCGAACCCCCCTGCGGCGGACTTCCGGGCGGGGGCTGGCGGCCGCCTACTGCACGGTCTCCGGATCTATTGCGCCCGGCGCGAGGTCCCCCGGCGGCCTGGGCCGGACACCGCCAGAGACCAGCATCCCGAGGACGACCAGACCGCCGAAGACGTAGGGCAGGTAGCGCCAGGGCGCATCCGGGACCGGCACCAGGCTCATCACGAACGCGGCCGAAATCGCCGCCACGGAAAGCACAGCCACGACGAGGCGGCCCGGCCGGAGCTCTGAGCGCCTGGCCAGGTAGAAGGGGACCGCCAGGCACACGAGCAGGTAGCCCCCGAGGAAACCGAACGAGGCGATCTGCATGAGGTAGTCCATCGCGCCCGACATGGTGACCCCCGCCCAGAGCATTGCGCCGGGCACCACGATCGCGATGGCGGCAAAGAGCGCGAGGGCGCGGTGCGGCGTGCCGTTCCTGGGATGCACCGCCTCGAGGCATCCCCACAGCTGGCGGCTGCGCGCCATCGAATAGACGACCCTGGAGCCTGCGTTGAAACCCCCGAGGGCGCAGCCGTAGCAGCTGATCGCGACCCCGAGCGAGCTCATCCACCCGAGGGTGGGAAGCCCGATCGAGCGGGCGATCATGTCGAGCGGGGCGTCGGTCTGGTCGAGCGCGAGGTTCAGGCTGTGCGAAAACGACGTCAGGCAGTAGATGCCGCCGACAAAAAGGACCCCCGTGGGCAGGATGCACAGGAACATCACCCTGGGGAGCGTGCGGGTCGCCGTCCTCGCCTCCTCCCCGAGGGTGGATGAGCTCTCGAAGCCCGCGAGGGTCATGAACGCCAGCATGAACCCGAGCCTGAGCTGGGGGAAGCCCGCGCCCTGGAGCCGGAGCTGCGGCCCGTCCACCCAGTGGCGGGTCCCGAGCATCCCGGCGACGAGGATCACCGCGATCACGAGGACGGAGACGGATTCGGCGGCGAGCATCGTCTTTGTCGAGAGCCGGATGTCCCGGTGGGCGGGCCACCAGGCGAGGAGGACGACAGCGGCCGTGAGCCCGATGAGGCCGGGGACGCCCGGCGTAACTCCGGTCGCCCGGGCGAAGACCATCGCCAGGTAGTAGGCGCACGAGACGCCCGAGCTCGTGACGACGAAGACCATGGCCACCACGTAGGACCAGCCCGCCAGGCTTCCCGCCCGCCTGCCTAGCCCGCGCTCGGCGAAGGTCGAGAGCGACCCCGCCGAGGCGATCTTCGAGGCGAAGACGTTGACGCTCGCGGCGATCAGGCAGAACGCAGCCATGACGCAGAGGAAGAGGAGCCACGTGGCGTTGCCCGACTTGTAGATGAGGAGCGGGAGAACGGTGCCGATCGTCGCGACGGGCCCCATCGTGCCGATCGACTGGGCGAGGTTCTCGAGGGCGGAGAGGCAGTCGCTCCGTAGAGCGGCGGCGCCTCGTGCGGGCGGGGGGCTCGGCGGGGTTCCAGGCATGCTTGGGGTCCGGGAGAGCACGTTCGGTGCCACCGCCCGTCCCGGCAACGGATCCTTTCCAGTTGGTCCGCGGCCTGCTTACCTCGCGCAATGGACGCCGACACCCCCCTCCGCCCGCCCGCCAACATGGTCTACGGCATCGAGGACCGGCTGCCGGCGGGGGCCGCCCTCCTCGTGAGCCTCCAGCAGGTCTCGGCCATGGTCGTCGGCGTCATCACGCCGGCGCTCCTGCTGTCCAACATCCTCAAGTTCTCGGCGACGGACACGGCCTACCTGACGAGCATGGCGCTCGTGGCCGCCGCCCTCGGGACGTTCCTGCAGACCACCCGGATAGGGCCCGTCGGCTCCGGCCTCCTGAGCGTCACGGGCACGAGCTTCGCCTTCATCCAGCCGCTCATCCAGGCGGGGCAGGCGGGCGGGCTCGCGCTCATGTTCGGCATGTCGCTCGCGGCGGCGCCGGTGACGCTGCTCCTCGCCCCCTTCCTTCCCCGGCTAAGGCGCGTCTTCTCCCCGCTCGTCTGCGGGGTGGTCGTCCTGCTGATCGGGATCTCGATCATCCCCGAGGCGATGTACGGGATCATCGCCCCGCCGGGCCCGGGCGCGCCGACCTGGGCGGGCGCGGCCGTGGCGGCCTGCGTCATCGCCGCCGTCGTGGCGGCCCAGGCGGTCGGCCAGCCGTGGACGCGCCTGGCCGGGATCCTGTTCGGCGTGGCCGCGGGCTATGTCGTCTGCGCCCCCTTCGGCTGGGTCCACGCCCCCCCGCCGAGCCCGAACGGCTGGATCACGCTCCCGCGGCTTGTCCCGCACGGGCTCGCGTTCCGATGGGAGTTCCTGCTGCCCTTCGCCTTCATCTACGTCGTCTCCGTCATGGAGTCGCTCGGCGACATGACTGCCACCGCCCAGCTCTCGGGGCTCAGGACGAACGGCCCGGAGCACGGCCTGCGCATGCGGGCCGGGATCTTCGCGGACAGCGCCACGACGATCGTCTCGGCCCTGATTGGCTCGTTCCCGAGCACGACGTACGCGCAGAACAACGGGGTCATACAGATCACGGGTGTCGCCAGCCGCCACGTGGGCCGCTGGATGGCGGCGATCCTCGCGCTCCTGGGAGTCTTCCCCGCCGTGGCGCGCTGGGTGACGGCCATGCCTCCGTCGGTCCTCGGGGGCCTGGCTCTCATGCTCTTCGGCCTCGTCTCGGTCGCGGGCCTGCGGCTCATCTCCCAGGCGGGCCTGACCCACCGGAACGCGCTCGTGGTCGGGCTCTCCCTGGCGATAGGGATCGGGGCACCGTCCCAGGCGCACTGGCTCGGGACGCTCCCCGGCGTCCTGCGCGCCCTCCTCGAGTCCGGGGTCTCCGCCGGCGGGGTGGCCGCGCTCCTCCTCAACCTCGCCCTTCCCCGGGACCAGGAGTCGCCCGTGGCGTTCGGCACCGAGTGACGCGTTCCTCCGGGCCTTCGGGCTCGACCCGCGGCGGGCTCTGGCACATCCCTTGCTGGCGCCCCGTAATGATCCGCTTCGAGACAGACCAGGGCTGGACGCTCATCGAGCACCGCGAGCACGCGCGCCTGGCCGGCCGGTTCGCGGCCCGGTGGGGCAACGCGGATTTCGAGGCCCCGGGGCCCCGATCCGATGTCCTTGTGGCGGTGGCCCGCCACGACGACGCGTGGGCCGAGAGGGATGCGGATCCGTTCCTCACGCCTCAGGGGAGGCCGAGCGCCTTCTCGCAGGAGCTCGTCGGGGCGTACAGCGCGTTCGAGGAGATCGACCTCGCCGACTACCTCGCGGTGAGGGGGCGGGCGGCCGAGGTCGTGGCCGGGGACAACCCCTTCGCGGCGGTCGTAATCTCCATGCACACCGTGGACCTGCTCACGGCGCAGGCGGACCTGAGCGGGCTGGGGCAGCGGGACCGCGAGCTCCACCGCAGGTTCATCGAGGACCAGCGCCTGATCCAGGCGGCGCGCGTGCGGGAGCTCGGGCGGATCCCGGGGTACGCGGGCGCCGTCTCGGCCGACTCGCTCCGGGGGGCCTTCGAGTTCCTCCAGGCGTGCGACAGCCTATCGCTGGCGGTCTGCAGCCGTTATCCCCGGCCGATTCCCCTCAGGCACCGGCACCCCAGGCGGGACGGCACCCTCTCCGGCATCGAGTGCACGCCGCTCGGCGGCGACGCCTACCGGCTCTCGCCGAGCCCCTTCGACGCGGACGACATCGCGTTCGAGGTGCCCTGCCGCCACGTGCCGGGCAGGGAGTTCGCGGACCAGGCGGCATTCCGCGCGGCCTACGCCGCGGCCCCCGTATCACGGCTGTCAATACACCTCCTGCGTTGAAGCCCGGCCCAGACCCTCTCCCGCGCTGATGGGATCCCTCCGCGACGTCGTCGTCCTCCTCGGCCCCGGCCTCGAGCCGTGGCGCTGCAGCCGCTTTGAGTGGGACGGGGACGCGATCTCCAGGATCGACAGGGTCGGGCCGGTCCTCGCGCTCGACGGCGGCGCGCTCGTCGTCATCCCGGGCCTCTGGAACAGCCACACCCACATGGGCGACTCGTGCCTTCCGGACGGGGCGACCGGGCTCACGCTGGAGCAGGGGTTCTTCCGCCCCGACGGGTTCAAGTACCGGCAGCTTGCCGCGATCGGGCGGGAGGAGCACCTGCCGCACGTGGTCGCCCACCTCCGCTACATGGCGCGGACCGGGACGGTAGGCCACATCGACTTCAGGGAGCAGGGGCCCGCGGGCAGCGAGCTCCTGCGCGAGGCCTCCCGCGCCTCCGGCGTGGAGTCCGTGATCCTCGGGCAGTTCTCGGGGGTCCCCTTCGGCGCCGACCTCCTCATGGCGAACGAGGCGCCCCTCCCGGAGGGGGCGCGCGGCGAGCTCGAGGCGATCCTCCGCGTGGCGGACGGGTTCAGCGAGAGCACGATGAACGACCTGACGGACGCGGCCTGGCGCGAGGTGCGCGCGCTGACGGGCAGGCTCGGGAAACTGCGCGCCATCCACTGCCTGGAGAACGAGGGCTACCGCGACGTGAGCCTCGCCCGCACGGGCCGCGGGGACCTCGCGCGGGCGATCGACCTCCTAGACCCGCATCTGGTCGTGCACATGACCGTGGCGGGCACGGAGGAGATAGGCCTGCTTGCCGCCTCGGGCAGGACGGCGGTGCTCAATCCCCGCGCCAACGCCAACCTGGGCCTTCCCCTTCCCCCGGTCCGCGCCCTGATGGAATCCGGCGCGAACCTCCTCCTCGGGACCGACAACGGACTCCTGAACAGCCCCAACCTCCTCGCCGAGCTGGACTTCACCTACAAGCTCGCGAAGAGCCAGTTCGCCGACGCCGTTCGCCCCGACCCCCTCGCGATCCTTCGGATGGCGACCTCCAACATAGGCGCCGTCCTCGGCGCGGACCACCCCGGGTACCTCGATGCCGGGCTTCCCGCGACGTTCGTCGTCCTCGACTTCCACCAGCCCCACCTCAGGGCGACCCGGCATGTCCCCGCCTCGGTCGTCTCCCGCGCCACGCCCGAGGACGTCCTCGCGACCTACCGCCTGGGCAGGGCCCTCTACAGCTCCGAACGGTTCGCCGAAGCCGGCGCCCCCTGACCTCCCGGCACCCGCCATGCACCATTCCGTGGACCGATCAAGGACCTGCAACCGGTGGAACCGCGACTACCCGCCGGTCCTCACGGTGGCCCCGGGCGACACCGTCTCCCTGGCGATGAGGGACTCCAGCGACGGGCAGGTGAGGCCCGGCATGTCGCTTGCCGAGTTCGCGGCGATCGACCGGACGAGGGTCCACGCGCTCACGGGCCCGGTGGTCGTGGAGGGCGCCGCGCCCGGCGACGCGCTCGAGATCGAGATCCTGGACTTCGCGCACGAGGGATGGGCCTGGACCAGCATCATGCCGGGCCTCGGGGCGCTGGGCGACGAGTTCGCGGAGCCCTACCTGCATTTCTGGAAACTCGAGGCAGGGCGCACGCGCAGCATCCCGGGGGTGACCCTCGACCTCCATCCCTTCTGCGGGATCATCGGGGTCCAGCGCGCGGAGCACGGGGAGTTCCGGACGCGGGCCCCGGGGCCCTTCGGGGGCAACATGGACGTGAGGCACCTGGGAGCCGGGGCGCGCCTCTGGCTCCCGGTCCTTGCTCCCGGCGCGGGCCTGTGCGCCGGCGACGCGCACGCGGCTCAGGGCGATGGCGAGGTGTCGATCAACGGGATGGAGGCTCCCATGACCGTCACGCTCCGCATCCACCTGAGGAAGGGTGACGGCCTTGCGGCCCCGTACGCGGTCGTACCGCCCGCGCTCGTGCCCCCGAGGTACTCGGCCAAGCCCTTCCACGCCTTCATCGAGTCGCACGAGGACCCCCGCGAGGCGGCCCGCGCCGCCGTGAGGCGCGCGATGGGGTACCTCGGGACCCGGCTTGGGCTCCCGCGCGAGCTCGCGCTCATCCTATGCAGCGTCGTGCTCGACCTGAAGATCAGCCAGATGGTGAATGCCCCGACGACGACGATCTCGGCCTACCTCCCTGAGGCCATTTTCGATTGAGCGCGCGCGCCAAGCTGTCAGGACGTTGACCATGGATCCCATCGAGACGAGGCTGGTCGAGCTCGGGCTGGCGCTTCCCGGCGCCCCCGCGCCCGTCGCCAGCTACCTTCCGTTCCGGATCCACGGCGACACCCTCATCCTGGCGGGCGTCATCAGCGCCCGCGACGGGATCCTGACGCACGCAGGCCAGGTGGGGCGCGACCAGACCGTCGAGGCGGGCTATGCCGCCGCGAGGGTGTGCGCGCTGAACACGCTCGCCTCGATCAAGGCGGCCCTGGGCAGCCTCGACCGCGTCCGCGAATTCCTCTACGTCGGGGGATACGTGAACGCGGTGGCGGGATTCGACCAGAGCCCGCAGGTCATCAACGGGGCGAGCGACCTGTTCGTCCAGCTGTACGGGGAGCGGGGACGGCACGCGCGCGCCGCGGTCGCGGTGGCGGGCCTGCCGCGCAACGCCTCGGTGGAGATCCAGGTGACCGTGGCGTTCGCATAGGGTCCCCACCCCCCCGGGGCGCCTACGTTGCGATTCCCCTCAGGAAGAGGTCCACGCAGGCCTCGCGGTAGTCTGCCTGGCCGTACTCGTGCGCGTTCTTGAGCGTGGCCCTGCGCAGCACGGCCGAAAGGATCGAGCCCGCGAAGATGTCCGCGGCCACGGCGGGGTTGAGCCCGGGCCTGGCCTCTCCGGCACTGCAGGCCTGGCCGAGGCGCTCGACGAGCGCCGAGCGCATCGGCCAGAATATCCCCTTGAGGGCCTGGTGCTGGCAGTCGGCGTGCCTGTGGATCTCCCCGATCATCGTCCGGATGAGCGGGAGGTTGGCCATGAGGAGTGCCTCATAGCGGCCCGAGAACGCCTCGAGGTCCGCCCGGAGGGTCCGCATGGCCGCCGGCCTGGCGTCATCGGCGCCCCGGGGCTCGCCCCCGAACGCGCTCCCGACAACGGCCTCGATCAGGCGCTCCTTCGACCCGAAGTGCCTGAAGAGCGTCACCTCGTTCACCCCGGCCTCCCGGGAGATCGCCTTGGTCGTGGCCCCGTCAAGGCCGTCCCGCGCGAAGACGCGCGCAGCGGCGGATAGCAGAAGCTGTCTTGCCGGGGGGCGCCGGCGGATGACCCGGGGTAGGGTGGCCATGTAAGTGCTCACTTGCATATTCGTGGAACATCGTGTTATTTTCAAGGGTCAAATTGAAGAACACCGACTCCAGCGTGAACCCGATGCGCACCATCGACGGACTTTTCCCTGCGCCATGATGGCCCCCGTCATCATAGTGGGGGCATTGCTGATGTTCGTCTTCTGGGACACCTCGGACCGGCGATAGGGCGGGATTTGGCCTTGCCCGGGCGGGCGGGTCCAAGCAGGGTCGCCGTTCTTCACGTGAAAATCGGATTTCTCGGAGGGAGCTTCGATCCCGTCCACTTCGGCCACCTTCTCGCCGCCCAGGACGCCTTTGAGCAGCACCGGCTGGACCGGCTGATCATCGTGCCGGCGGCCCAGGCGCCCATGAAACCGAACGACGCCCAATCCTCGGCCGAGGATCGGCTCGCGATGGTCAAGGCGGCCACCGAGTGGGACACCCGCTTCGAGGTGTCGGATTTCGAGCTTTCGAGGGGCGGCGTGAGCTTCACGATCGACTCGGCGAGGCACTTCAGGGCCCTTTATCCGGACGACGAGCTCTACTGGGTCATCGGCGGAGACCAGCTCCCAAAGCTCCACCTCTGGAAGGACATCGGGGAGCTCGCGAGGATCGTTGAGTTCATCTTCCTCGAGAGGCCGGGCTACCCGGTGAAGGCGACCCCCGACATACCCGGCCTGAAGCTTCACCGCTGCGATGGCCATTTGCTTGCAATCAGCTCGACGGAGCTGCGGGACCGGACCCGGAGGGGCCTTTCACTCGATTATTTCATCCCCCACAAGGCGATTGTTTACATCCGGGACAAGGGCCTGTATCGGGATCAGCGTTGAAATTGAACCAAGACGAATCCCTGGCCCTGGCCAGGCTGTGCTGCGGCGCCCTCGATGAAAAGAAGGCGGGCGATCTGCGGGTGATCGATGTCACCGCGCTCTCGTCCATCACCAACTACATTGTGATCGCGACGGCGACCTCCGAGCCCCATGTGAGGGCCCTCAGGGTCGAGCTGGAGAAGGTTCTGGACTCCTCGAAGACCCGTATCGTGGGGGTCGACGGCGGGGGCGAGAGCGGATGGGCGGTAATGGACGCATTTGACGTCATGGTCCACATCTTCACCCCGGACACCCGGGCCCGGTACCGGCTCGAGCACCTCTGGAGGGACGGCGACGACGTGCCCGTGAAGGCCCTCTTGTCAGGTAAAGTTCTCCCGAAAAAGAAGGCCGTCCCGGCCCGCCCGAAGGCCAAGGCGAAGCCCAAGGCCAAGAAGAAAACACGCAAGTAATTTAAGGTTGGGTGCTTACGCGGCATCTGGCCGTGTTATTGCCGTGTAAAACGGGGTTTTCGGACTACGAGAAACTACGTAGTCTATTGCTCATTCGTGGCTTGAACGAAACAGGCTCCGCCTTAGTGTCCTAATGCCCGGATTTCGGGCATGTATATAATAAAACGATAACAAACATAACGTTAGGAAGACACATGAAAAATCAAAATCGAGGGTTTACCCTCGTGGAAATCATGATCGTCGTGGTGATCATCGGCCTTTTGGCATCGATGGCCATCCCGGCGTTTCAGAAGGTTCGTACCAACTCGCAGGACAAGGCTGTCCTGAACAACGCCCGGCAGCTGTCGGGCGCTAGCGACCAATACTACCTGGAGAATGGCGTCTCGAGTGTGATCCTCAGCGATCTCATCGGGCCGACGTCCTACATCAAGGCGTTGAACTCGGTGGCCCTCGAAAACTATCCCGCGGGCTTCACCCAGGGCCAGACGATCACGATCACCAGTGTGGCCGGCTCACGCACCATTACGTATTCTCCGTAATTGCCCGATCGGTGAAAACCGGTCTGCTAATCATAAAACATATCCAAATCGCAGTAAATTAGATCAAGATGCAAAAGACTCACACATCCACCAAGGGCTTCACCCTTGTCGAAANNGATCGTCGTCGTCATCATCGGCCTCCTGGCCGCCATGGCGATTCCGGCATTCCAGAAGGTCCGCACGAACTCGCAGGACAAAGCGGTACTGAACAACGCCCGCCAGCTGTCGGCCGGCGCTGACCAGTACTACCTCGAGAACGGCGTCTCAACGGTGATCCTCGCGGATCTCATCGGCCCGACAACGTACGTCAAGGCGTTGAACTCGGTCGCCAAGGAGAACTATCCTGCGGGCTTCACCCAGGGCCAGACGGTCACGATCACCAGCGTCGCTGGCACGCGTACCATCACCTACGCCCCGTAGTCGACAATCGGGAAGTTTTCCCCAAATTCAAAGCCGCCCGCATAACGTGGGCGGCTTTTTTGGGTCCCGAATTCCACGCCACATGAACGGATTCTCGCTAGCGCCGGTCCTGAGGGACCGCCGCCTGTGGCTTTTCGCCGCAATTTCGGCCGCCTCGGCCGCGACGGGGTTCAGGCTGGTTCCCGACGCGATGGCCCTCCCGATCGTCACGACGACCGGCTACTGGTGCGTCCTGGCGGCGTTCGTCCTCTTCGCCCGTGCGCTCTGGGGCACCTACCGGGACGACCTGGCCTCGGTGCGGCGGTCGGGCGTGCGCGCGTTCGACTGGGCGACCCTCGGCGTCATTGCGTTCGGCGGCACGGTGCTGATCGTGCACGAGTCGTTCGGGTTCAAGATCGTGATGGACGAGGTGATGCTGGTCGGGACGTCGATGAACATGCACTTCACGCGGACCGTGCTGGCCCCGATCCGGGGCGCGGACGTCCAGGGGGTCTTCAGGATCTTCGAGGGCGTGCTGGACAAGCGGCAGCTCTTCTTCCCGTTCCTCGTCTCCATCCTGCACGACCTGATCGGGTACCGTCCCGAGAACGCGTTCGTCCTGAACGCGATCCTCGCCTTCGTCTTCCTCGCGCTCGTGAACGCCCTTGGGCGGAAGCTCGCGGGGCGCATGGCCGGATGGCTCGGGGTGGCGCTCTTCACCGGGCTCCCGCTCCTGGGCCAGAACGCGACGGGCGCTGGGTTCGAGCTCCTGAACATCGTGATGATCCTGGCGACGATGCTTCTCGGGGCGCGGTATGTGGAGAGGCGCGACGGGCCCTCGTTCTGCGCGTTCTGCTACTCGGCGATGCTCCTCACGCAGGTGCGCTACGAGTCGGCGATCTTCCTCGTCCCGGTGGCGGCCATCATCCTCTGGGTGTGGGCGCGCGAGGGGAGGGCGACCCTTCCCTGGCCGGTGATGGTGCTGCCCCTCCTCATGGTCCACTGCGCGCTGCACATGCGCATCTTCGACATCCGCGCGTCGTCGTGGCAGCTCCAGAGCAAGCCTGAGTTCTCGAAGCCGTTCTCGGTCTCCTACGTCACGGACAACGTCGCCCACGCGCTCGGCTTCCTGTTCGGGAAGTCCAGCGACCAGCCGAATTCCCTCGAGCTGTCGGCGCTCGGCTGCGTCGCGCTCATCTTCTTCATCCTCCTTGCGGTGAAGAAGGCAAGGACCCTCCCGGGCGAGTCGCCCGCGTCGCTCGTGTGCCTCATCTTCTCGGTCGGCTTTGCGGCTCAGCTCGGAATCATGATGTGCTACTTCTGGGGGAGGTTCGACGACCCGGTCATCCGCAGGCTGAGCCTGCCCACGCTCCTTTGGATGGTGGTCGCGGTCCTCGCGGTCCTGCCGCAGTTCCCGAGGCCCGCGGTCGTGAAGGCGCTCCTTGGCGCCGCGGTCCTTGGCATCCTCGCGCAGGGCGTCCCGTCGATGGCGTCCCACGCCTACAACCAGGAGTACCTGGCCGGGCTGGAGACCCAGTGGCGGTGCCAGTTCATGGCCGACCAGCCCCAGAAGGACTACCTGGCGATCGACAACGACTCCATCCTGTGGGTGACCCACCAGGTGTCGGCGACCTCGGTCGGGGCGGCCATCTCGCGGAAGGTCGACCTCGCCTTCTTCATGCGCACCCACACGTTCTCGAACGTCTTCGTGTTCCAGCGCTACCTCGTCGACCCGGATACGGGGAAGATGACGATCCGGGAGGGCGACGACCTCGGGCCCGACTATGTCCTGGAGCCGGTGAGGGCGGAGCGCCTGCAGACGCTGACGCAGACCCGCATGAGCCGGCTGGTCGAGATCCGGGACGGGAAGGGCGTCATCACGACGCCCGAGCCGGACCGCGTGGTCCCCAAGGACCGTGCCGCGATCGACAAGGCCCGCGAGGCCTACCTTGAGAACTTCCTGAGGCGCCTGCCATGAGGCGGCTGGCGGGACTCTTCGGCACCGGCGACTCCAGGCGGATGGGGCTCCTCTTCGCCCTCTCCGGGGCCGCGGCCCTCGGCGCGGGCTACCTCGCCGTGACGCCGATCACGGCCGGCCACCTGATCATCGCCTGCGGGTACTACTACATCCTCGGCGTCTTCTGCCTGTTCGTGTTCTACGCCCTGAGGCTCGCGCGCTCGAGGCCCGGGGTGTGGAGGGGGTGGCTGCGCAGGCCCGGCGCCGCGGGCGGCGCGATCGCCCTCGGGACGCTCCTCGGGGTGTGGTCCGACTCGTTCAAGCACAAGATCCTCTACGACGAGTTCGTGATCCAGGGGACGGCCTACGTGATGCATGCCACGAAGCAGGTGAGCACGATCCTCCGGGCCTACAACCTCTGGGGCACCTGGCAGCCGATCGACTTCTACCTGGACAAGCGCCCGTACTTCTTCCCGTTCCTCGTCTCGCTCGTGCACGACCTCACGGGCTACCGGGTCGCCAACATGTTCGCGGTCAACGTGGCCTGCGCCGCGGCGCTCCTCGGCCTCCTGTACTGGTTCGCCCGGGAGATCGCCGGCAGGGCCGAGGCGCTCCTCGCCGTCGCGCTCTTCGCGCTCCTGCCGCTGTTCGGCCAGAACGCCACGGGCGCCGGCATGGACCTCCACAACCTGACGATGGTGGCGCTCGTGGCATGCCTCTGCGTCCTCTACCTGCGCGTGCCCACGGAGGACAGGCTCTCGCTCTTGGTCCTCGGCGCCGTGCTGCTGACCCAGAGCCGGTACGAGTCGGTGCTCTTCCTGGCCCCGGTCGCCTGCGTGATCGCGGCCGGCTGGCTCAGGGCGGGCCGGGCCGTCCTGTCGTGGCCCGCGGTCCTCGCGCCCCTCATGCTCGTCCCGTACGCGTGGCACAGCCGGATCCTAGCCTCGGAGCCCATCTTCTGGCAGCTCCAGGAGGGGCAGACGTCGCCCTTCGGCTCGGCCAACGTCGCCGGCAACTTCAGGGGCGACGTGGCGTTCCTCTTCAACACGGGCACGGGATTTGCGAACTCCGCGTACCTCACGGTCATCGGGCTCGCCGGGCTCGCGTGGATGCTCTGGCGCGCGGCCTCGTGGCTCATGCGCCGGCCGAGGCCGGAGCTGCAGGCGCCGGACCTGGTGGGATTCCTGTTCGGCGCGGGCGTCGCGGGGCACTTCGCCGTGCTCCTCTTCTACTGGTGGGCGAAGTTCAACGACCAGATGGCGTCCCGCTTCGCCCTTCCCATGTGCCTTGCGTTCGCGGTGCTGGCGGCGGTCCTCGTGAGGGGCCTCGGCGGGATGCGCCTCCCCGCGCTTCGCGTGGCCTGGTGCGGGCTCGGGATCTGGTTCCTGACGATGGGGCTGCCCTCGATCGCGCTCAAGTACTACACCAACGAGAACCTGGGCCTGCAGGAGCTCGAATGGGAGCGGGGGGTGATCGGCTCGAGGCCCGGCCCGGTGCTCGTCATCTCCAACAAGTCGACGATCCCGTTCATGCTCTGGAGGGTGGAGGCCATCCTGAACACCGTGGCGGTCGTGAAGGGCGACGACATCCGCTACCACATGGGGCAGGGGACCTTCAAGGAGGTCATCGTGACGCAGGCGATACGGCCGACGTCGGGCGAGGGCCAGCAGGGGGTCGACCCCGAGGACGTGCTCCCGCCCTCATTCCACCTGCAGCTGATCACCGAGCGGCGCTTCGGCGGGCGCCTCGACCGGCTGAGCCGCGTCGTGTCGATCGACGCCCCGCCCGGCAAGGAGAAGGGTGCCGAGCCGAAGGCTCACGTCCCGTCGCCGCTCTTCTCGATCAGGAGGCTCCATTCCCTGAGCGACCCGGCGGTCGCCGCCCTCACCTCCTCGGCGGAGAGGCGGTAGACGAAGATCGAGTAGCCGATCACGGCGTCGGGCCTGCGGATGCGCAGGTAGTAGCAGAGCCGGGCGAAGCGCAGGTGCAGGAACCGGTCGCGGCTGAGCCTCCACTTCTCGGCGGGCATCTCGCGCTCGAGCGCGGCGCGCCTCGACGGGTCCTCGGCATAGGACCGGAAGACGGGCTCGAAGGTCCTCAGGAGCTCGTACTCCCTCTCGAGCTCGATCGTCCACGGCCCCCGCACGGAGCTGTAGACCTGCTGGAGCATCGACGCCCCGACGCAGTAGACCCCCGGGCCCAGGGGGACGTAGGGCTCGTCCTCGAGGAATCCGTTGATGTAGGCCAGGCGCCTGGCCGGCATCCTGTAGTACCGGGGCTCCCCGGTGCCGAAGTACGCGAGGTAGGCGTCCTCGCCCGGCCGGAGGTTCGTGCCGAGCCATGATTTGAGGCCGGGCAGGTCCTGGCCCCAGTCGAGCGAGCTGTCGACCAGGTGCTGGTAGCCCCTCCTGGGGCCGCCGACCAGCTCGTTGAAGTACGCGAGGTAGTGGGGGTAGATCCAGAGGGACTCCCCGGCGTGCCACAGGCAGAGCCCGCCGACGAGGAGCGCCCGCCACAGGGGGGGCCTCGCGAGCCACGGGCCGAGGGCGCCGGTCAGGATGAAGAGGACGGGATAGGTCGGGATCAGGTGCCGGTGCCCGATATTGAGGTGGCTCGCGATCGAGAAGGCCCAGTAGACCGAGAAGAGGGAGAGGAGCGGGACGAGCGGAAGGAGCCTGCCCGGGGCGCGGGCCGCCGCCGGGTTCACGGGGCCCCGGAGCGCCGCCCAGAGCGCGAGCCCGGAGGCCGCGAGGAAGGGGATCGTGGACTTCATCGCGAAGGTCCAGACGAAGAAGGTCCTCCAGCCGAAGATGCTGTATTCCCCGTTCAGGAATGCGCCCCGCTGGTGCGAGGTGTCGACCACGTAGGCGGCCCCGTAGAGGAACGCCTCCGGGAGGGCGTGGAGCCGCTCGAGGAGGTGGATCACCCTGCCCGTCGCGCCAATCCGGGAGTAGATCTCGGACCAGGAGTAGATGAACTGGTCGGCGGGGGGGAGCGCCGGGTTGAACGCGCTGTAGCGGAAGCCGTAGAAGGCCCAGAT
>PLXR01000129.1:7352-10208 GCA_003151495.1 Opitutaceae bacterium | reverse complement strand
ATGAGATATTTCTCGTCGGGTTCCTGCAGCTGTCCTACGCCGCTGCCGTCGGTCCATGCCTCGAATCGGAGTTTTTGGGAAGTGAAGAGCAGCACGGTGCCAGGGATAGGCGGCTGCGAAACGGCGGTTTCGTAAAAGTTGCGGATGGCGCGGATCTTGGAATGCGACAGTTCGCGCTGAAATGACGCGTCGCTGCGCTCAACGCGGGAAATGAAGCGGGCGACGTCGTCCTCGGCGTCCGATTGCTCGGCCTGGATCACGCCGCCTGTCTCATCATAGAAGCGGCTGCTGAAGCGGACCTGTTGCAGCAGCTTCTCCGAAGAGTAGGAGGCGAAATAGAAAAAGGCGTCTTTTTGGCGAATCTGTGTGGCAATCATGCTCATGGCGGGCTGGACCGGATTATCCGGCCAAGCACAAACAATACCACCGGTTGCCCGAAATCAGCAAGTGACGTCGAGGCAAAATCATAGGTGCATCTCCTAGGGAGCGGTAAAGCATCAAGGCGAGTACCTGGGTGAACGGCTTACTGCCCCATCGGCCTACCGATTCAAAACATAAACCCTAAAGCGGGCCTGTCCTGCCTAAAACGTGGGTGTCAAGCGGCGGCCTGTTTTCTCTAGGGCCCACTGATTCAGAGACAGCGCAGGGACTCCTTACGATGCCTTCGGCAATAGGGCAGAGGAGGTTGGATGGGGCATCCTGGAAAGGCATTTGTATCCTGTGACGATTTTCTACAATTATGAGCATGCTCCCTCAGCGCCTGCACAGTCCCCCACCCTTCATCGCGCGCCCCTTCCGCCGCTAAGCGGATCAGCCTTTCCTGATAGACCAAAGCAGCCGCACCATTTCAAAGCGCCCGCCCTACCCCGCTTGAAGTTTTGCCCGCGATGCCGAGTCTAGCAGACAGCCGCTAGCTGAACAGCTCCATCCAGAACGCTCTACACTGTGCCCCGAACCAACAAAAGCACCCGCGAAGCAGCCCGGCTCCGACAGTCGAAATTCCGCGACCGGACGCGGTCATCAGGACTCGTCGAGGTTCGAGCACGGTTACCAAAGTCCATCGTCGCCGACATGGAACTCGCTGCCCTCTTTCTGCCCGCCGGAACCAAAGACCTGGTCGTGCGAACAGCCCTCGAAAGTCATCTCGAAAAAAACGCGCATGACGTTAAACAGATAGCCCAGATCATTGCCAAGTTCTGGGGTTCAATCATGGAATACAAGGCGTACTCCCCTGCCCTCCTTCGCACGGGTCAATCCGTCAGGGTCAAGGATCGCATTTACTCGTACGACGAATCGTTGAAGCTGGCCGAGGTCCGCGCCACAATCCTCGCATTCTTTAGAGCCCGCGGCGTTAAGTCGCCTGAACACGCTGCCTTCGCTGTCTACAAGCTCGCCACGGAGCGCAAATAAGCCCCCGAGAGCATATTAGCTCCCTGCTAGAAGCGACGCAAAAGATCCTCCCTGCGTTACGCGTAACGCACCGGGAAATCGTTCGCCTCGATCTGGCACGCGGCCGCAGCCACCCTTCTTTTAGACGCCATTGATACGTTCTTTTAGGCCTTCATTCGGACGCACATTGGTACGTTAGTTGGACGCACGTTTAGACGCTGTCTAAATATGCCTCGATTCCTTTAATTAGACACTTATTTAGTCGCATCGTTGGACGACATTTAGACGGCTACATTTGCCTCGTTCGCGACCGATATCTCGCATGTTTGATTAGGCGTCCAGTCTTCGTCTAAATGTGGCGCCCTTGGCGCTTGTTCGGTTTGAAGCCCCGCCGGCCGACCTTGAGGGTATGGCGGTTTTGCTTGCATCTAGTTGTATGCCTAAATAAGCGTCTAAATATGGCGACCGCCTCTAATTCAGTTTCCTTGGCCGCGGCTCTTGATGCCAGGAAGGGTGGGGTCCACAGGGGACTTCCGCCGTTAGCTGTCTACTGGACCTTGAGGAAGCATGGCTCTGCGATTGCCTCTATGACTGAGCAGGGATGTGGCTATAGGGTGATTCGGAGCCGTATCGGCGAGTCCGCATCCCTCATGACAATCCGCACGTCGGTAGCGCGAATGCGTGAGGACAACGTTTACAGAATTATCGGCAAGGGAAGCTGGGATGAGCTGGCGGCTCTGCTGTTCGTCAACTTCCCGTCCTACGAGACAATGGACTTCTTTAAGACCTACGTTGCCCCGGGCGAAGCGGGCTACGATGCCTGGCAGTCGACGGTGAAGGCCACAGTGAAGCATCGCGGCCGGAAAAAGGGTTCGAGGAACCGGACGACACCAGGTGAGGGAGGGCAAACGGCACCCGCACCAAGATCCAAGCCCGTCCACGCAGGGGTGTCCCGGCCGGCTGCGCCACAGGTCCGGGAGGGAGCGCATGCCGTATCTGGCTCCAACACCAGGACCCGTGAACTTTCGGGTAGGAGGATCATTGCGTGAGGCGCTTCATAGCCTTTCCCAACGACAAGGGCGGGGTGGGGAAGAGCCACACCGGCTCCATTGTCTTCGATTGGCTGACGGCCAAGGGGCAAAATCCCCGGTTGGTCGAGGTGGAACAGAGAATGGATTTCTCTCAGGAGTTGGTTTGGCGGGGCAAATACCGCTACCGGCAGGATGCGTCCGACGATGAGAATCGCAACGCGGTCGTCGCCATTACGCTCGCGGAGGTGGACAAGGGCCTGCTGAACCCCAGCCTTCATCCGCTCGAGGCGCTCCAGGTTGTCGCTCAGGGCAACAGGTCGCTCGTGGTCGACTGCGGCGCCTCAGTCTGGGCCCTGCTCTCGGAATGGCTCATCACCCGCGGCCAGGCCAATACGCTGAAGGCGCTGGGCTACGAATTCACCTTCTTGGTGCCTGT
>PLXR01000129.1:0-7297 GCA_003151495.1 Opitutaceae bacterium | reverse complement strand
ACGCTCCGCGAAATCGCAGACGACCCTTCCGTCAGCCGCCGCGCCCAACTCGACGCCGAGGAAGCCCTCTCTGCCATCGAGGCCCAGCTCGAAAAGCACGCCGACATCTTGCTCAGCAACCCATAACCTCTGCCGCCTATGAACTCACAGCACCCACGCGATATTGCCCTGGCGCAAGACGTCGCCGATACCGTCCGAGCAGCCAACCGCCCCGTGTATTACGCCCTCGCCGGGCTCACGGTCCTCAACCTGATTGTCCTCGCCGTCACCTGGAGCAAGTCCGGTGGTTCAGAGGCGAAAATCGCGGCAACGTCCGCAAAGCTCGACGCCTCGGCGGCCGAGATCAGCTCCTTGGCTGACTCCGTGAAACAAGCCGCGTCCACGAATGAGCAGGCCGCGAAGGCGATGGCGGAGGCCTTCGGCGAAGTTGCGAAGCTCCAGGGTACCGTCAGTGCGTTGAACGCGAGCAATGCCTCGCTTGAAACAACGGCAGCAAGGATGCGGGCCCTGGCCGAACACCTCGAAACCAACGACGCGGGAAGAGCCCAGAAGTAGGTTTTAGACGCGATTGCTTGCGCCGGCTACTGCGGGAAGACGGCAACTCATCGTCCGGCCTTTGGGCGGGGGCCTTCGACGACGATCAAAAAAGCTGACCCGGGTTCAGTCGTCGCGCGGAGCGCCGAGACTCAACGCGGCAGCCGGAGAATCTCGTTGATCTTCCTGCCGATAGCCCTGCGCCGTTCGACACCCACGCTTCCGATCGAAGGGGAGCACCGGTCCTTGTCGACCAGGTAGAAGATCCCACAGTCCACGAGCGTTTGGAAATCGAGCCCATCGGCGCCGTTCAAGATGACCTGCCATGGTTCCGCCGAGACGGCCGGCACCCGTTTGGTCCCATAGAGAACGTTGATCCGCCGAAAATGAGCATCCTGGCAATCCTCCTCGCAGGAGAGGACCACCGCGGGGTGGTGGTCGCGGTCCTTGGGGTCGATGCGCACCCGGACAATGTCCCATTGATGCATGGCTAGCGCGCGGCAGAAAGGTTGGCCGAAGCCTTGTTGGCCACAGCATAGCCGGCCGCCGGGCGGCGGAAGTAGCCCGCGGGTCGTTCGGGAATCGGCTCGGGCACGGCGTATTCGGTCAACTGCACCAATCGTCCGCCCTTGCGAATGAGGACAGCCTCGCCCAGAAGGGCGCGGTCGATCAAGCGGCCTATTTTCGGCTTGGCCTGAGAAAGGGTGAGAATCTCCATAGGCCCAAAAATGGGCCTAAGAATAGATCTGTCAAGCATGCCCGGGGCCGGCCGATTGTGCGAAGTTTTGGAGGGATAAAGTTGGCGCTTAATTAGGAGCTCGGTTGGTCGTTGATTTTCCCGCAATCACAAGGCTAAAGCGGGCACGAATCCGGTTGATAGGATGCAGGTATAGTGACAGACGAAGGTTGTCCGCGCCATAAACCCCCAGGGCCCGCCCCCAGCGGGCAACCCCAAAGAAGGAATGTTATCATGAACTGTCCAATTGTCGGGCTACGAGTCTCCAGCGTGATCTTCGGCCTCATGGGCCTTGCTCACCTGATCCGCATCATCCTCAGCTTGGGTGTGCAAGTCGGTGGTTACTTTATTGGCCGAAGGTGGAGCGTTGTCGCCGTCATCATCTGCGCCGCGCTTTGCGTCTGGCTATGGATGCTCGCGTGCAAGGCCGCCAAGTCGAAGGCTGAAACTCCGCCGGCCAAGCCCGCCGCCTGAGCGGCACCCGCCGGCGCCCGGTCCTAACGGGATCGCTGCCGCGTTTGTGCCTGAATTCTCGTAATCCAGCGGGAGTGTCCTAGACTTTCCGGATGCATCGCCGCCCTGACCGCATTCTCGTTTTCGCCTCAATGTGCTGCGTTGCCCTGCTCGTGGCGCTTTCACCGCAGCGTTGCCTCGCAGGGCAGGCGGCGGCTGACGATGCTTATGCCAGCGATCGCATGCTGGGCAGAGGCATCAATGTGCTCGGGTACGACCCGATCTGGCAGTCCCCCGAAAAGGCCAGGTTCAAGGCCGAGTACTTTGGGGTCATTCGCGCCGGCGGCTTCGACAGCCTCCGCGTGAACCTCTACCCGTTCGCCCACATGGGCGGGGCCCCGGACTACCCCCTGGACCCGTCATGGTGGAGGACAGCAGACTGGATCGTGAGCCAGGCCCTGGCGGCCCGCCTCAGCGTGATCCTGGACCTCCACGAGTACGGGAAGTTGGGCGTCGATCCCCAGACGAACCGGGCGAAGTTCCTGGCCTTCTGGAGCCAGGTCGCCCCCCACTACAGGGATGCGCCGCCCAGAGTCATGTTCGAGATCCTCAACGAGCCCAACAACGCCCTGACGCCGGCCCTCTGGAATCAGTACCTGGCCGATGCGCTCGCTGTCATTCGTGCCAGCAACCCGACCCGGGCAGTCGTCATCGGCCCCGCGTTCTACAATTCGGTCAAGCACCTCGACGAGCTGGCGCTTCCAGAGCAGGACCGCCGCCTGATCGTGACGGTGCACTACTACCTGCCGATGGCATTCACGCACCAGGGCGCCTCGTGGACCAAGACGCGATACCCCCTGGGAACCTATTGGGAGGGGACGCCCGCGGATCGCGCCGGCGTCGAATCCGACCTTGCCAAGGTCCAGGCCTGGTCCGAGGCGCACCAGCGCCCCATCTTCCTCGGGGAGTTCGGCGCCTACGACAAGGGGGACATGGCCTCAAGGGCGCGCTACACGGACTGCGTGGCGAGGACGGCCGAGAAGTTCGGCTGGAGCTGGGCCTACTGGCAGTTTGACGCGGACTTCCTCGCATTCGACGTCGCCAATGGCGCATGGGTGCCCGAGATCCACGGGGCGCTGATACCCGGCGCCGGCCCCCGGCCGCAGGGCGCAAACTGATCCCTCGCGGCCGCGCAGCGCCTACCTACCGTCCCGTGGGCGCCTCCGAGGTGTGGAAGCGCAGCGCAACCGGTAGGTCGTCTGGTAGGCCGGCGGGATCGCTCAGCGTGTGCTTCGGGATCCCCCAGCGCCGGAGCACCGAGATATCAACCTCCCTCGTAAACACCCGCGTCAGGTGGGACGCGATGTGGAGGGAGCCGGATGCGGCTCTATGACGGGGCAGGGGAGGGTAGAGCCGCCGCTGGTCTTTGGCGTTGCTGCCGGTGGGCACGGCTGCTCATCATACGCAGATTCCATTACGCGCTGGACATCGGGTGTCTGCTCATGATACGCAGATTGTGCAACTGCACCTTAAGTCTAAACAACTTCCATATCTTACCCCTCGCCAGGCTGGTGTGCTGAGGGTCATTGGTCGGCTCCGCGAGGAGTTGAGGGGAGAGATGCCGACGGTGCGCGAGATCGCCGTTCGGGCAAACATCCGCAGCTCGAATCCTGCCGTCTACACGGGTCCGCTCATAAAAAAGGGGTACCTGATGGCCGGAACGCCCCGGGTGAAGCGAACGCTGAGACTCACAAAACAGGCGATGGTTTGGCTGAAGAGGTACCGGCTCACGAACCCCGTGGATCCCAAGGTACCTGACCGGCAGAGCGAGCTGCCAATGGCGCTGCCGTGAGCGACCTCAAGCCATCGATTAGCGTTTTGGACCTCGCGCATTCGCGGGTAAAGTTAAACAGCTCCTTCTGCCGCGACGGCCTGATTCCGGTAAAGCCTACGGGCCGTCCGGTGGTGTTCACCGGGCTGATTGGGGTGGGGGAGGGCAAGCGCCGAGTAATCATCCGCGTCGGCTCTGTAGCCAAGAACCGCACGGGCGATGACGGGTCAGGCCTGTGCCCAGGCCTCCATATCGAACTCTGGCACCTGATAATCGTGCTCCTCTCGTTCTGGGAGGATCGGGACATGGTGAAAGACACCATCCATCCGAGCTTCAATTCTGTCTGGCGTCGGTTCACCGCAAGCAATGTTCGTCCGAACCCAAGGCAGCTGGAGAGCTTCGCGCAACTGATGGATGAACTCGACTCTCTGCGCATGGCGGTGGAAGTGGAGGGCAAGCCGGAGCGCGTCGTCGACGTCGTCCACTACGCCACCAAGCGGCTGAAGCTGCGCTTCGGCACCACGGAGAACGTTTTTGATGGGTTCGCGTTCGACCCCCTCTTCGCGTCCTGCCTCCTGTATGCCGAGCGGCTCATTGACGTGCGCCTCGATGTGCTGGGGGGGATCACCTCACGCTATGTGCGGGCCGCCTACCTTTGGCTTCCCTCCAAGGCCTTCGGTTGCCCGATCCACACCGAGCCGCTCGAGCAACAGATCAACCCTCCGCCCATCGACCGCGAGAAGGTGGCCGTCATGGGCTCCGCGGAACTCTGCGCAAAACTGGGCGAACCCGATCTGCCGCGTTCGCTGCGGAAAAAGATGCTCACCCAGAACACCAATTCGGTGTTGACCCAGCTGCACGGTCTGCCGCTGCTCGGCCAGGGACTTCACCTCGGCGTGGCCTGGTGGGATGGGAACGACGATTTCGAGGTCGGCGTCTATCGCTACATCTCCGGGGAATGGATGCCCGGGCCGACAGCGAGGCCGAAGCAGACGTCCCTGAAGCTCACCGGAGCCATCGCCAAGGCGTTCATCGAGAGGGGCGGCGGCAACAGGGAGGCCTTCTACCACTACATGGCCCGGTGGAAGGAAGCCGTGGTCGAGGACTACGCCATCGAGAAGATGCGGGCCCTGCGAGTGGAGAAGATCGAGGGCAGCATGCCCTTCTTTAAGCAGGTTCTAACCCTGATCGGCCCGGATCTATTCCGAGACGCGCTTGGCGATCTCAGCGAGGCCGCCATCAACAAGGCCGATGGGGCAGGGGCCCTGTTCAGTCAGATCCTTCTGCGAAAGGTTGCGGAACGCGCCCGTTCTCGCACCGACCAGTATCTATGCAAAGTGAAGGGGGTCCCGTTCCCTGGCGTGGGCAGTTGAGGCCCAAAGCGACCTTTAAGAAAAACCGCCAGCGCTAAGCGACCTTTAAGAAAGCCGGGGCACTGGTCCAAAGCGACATCTAAGAAAGACCCGTGTGACCTTTAAGAAGGGGTCAAGGCGACTTCTAAGAAGGTTTTTCATAGGGGAGCCGAGCGCCATAAGGAACAGAAGGTTCGTAAGGCCCCTATCCATATAAAGGCCTTACAGGGGCGCTCCGCGCCCGAAGGCCGGGATGTGCCATCTGAGTCGGAGAAAGACAGCCTCCTTCACTCCAAGAGCTTTCGGTGCGCAATCTGTGTCAATGTGCGCAAATCGTGCCTTTGTGCGTTTTAACGTGCCAATGGCTGGGAAACGTGTTTCCTGAACGCAGAATTCCCCTCTATGCCGCGCACGACCGTCCGTCCCTCCTCCCAAGAGGTCCTGGCCATCCGAAACCTATTCATAGAGCGCCGCCTCTCGGATGACGCCCATCGCCGGCTTCGCATCCTTCTTGCCTGGGCGGACGGCTCCACCATCAGGGAGGTCGCCGGCAAGCGTGACCTGCAGTGCAGCAGGGAAACCGTCCGGCGCATTGTCCGGCAATACGCGAAACTAGGCCTTTCCGAGTTCACTGCCGCGGACCCGCGGCCCAGGGGCCGGACTCCCGTGCCCAAGGAGACCGACGCCGCCATTGTGGAGGACCTCCGGCGCGCTCTCGCACAGGGGCGGTCAATCTCCTACCGCGAACTTCACNNGATCCCAAGAACCGTCGCGGCCGTGTTGCTGGTACCGGGCGGTAGTCCGCGGACGATCGCTTTAACTGTCGCAGTAGCGCGGCTCCCCAAGGTCGGCGGATCTCATCCCCCCCGGACCCCCCGGGAGGCTCCGCCTCCCCTCGTCCGCAAAGCCGGACGAGCCTCCCCTCCGGCAAACCAGTTGTGTCCGTCAAGTTCAGCAAAAGTGGATCTAGGTTTGGTGGCTTAACCCCCAAAAGAGCGCGGGCGCAGGGCGCCTCGCGCCACCGCACAAAACCGAGAAGGGCTGCCGCCCTCGCGCGCCCAAGGCGCGCTCACCCACCGGGGGCGACTGCCCCCGGAACCCCCGGAGGGCTTCGCCCTCCCGCCCCGCGGGCGGCCCCCTCCATTGCCTTGAATCAAAGAATTCCGGCCGGTCGTAGCCCAAATAGGCAACGAAAGCCCAAAGCCCGGCCGTCCTAACGCCCACGGGCCGCTTTTGCGGCCCTATCTGGGGGGCAGGGCCCCCCAGCCCCCCAAAAACTCTCCTTGAGGCTTCTTTGGGTCAGGTGGCACCGCCAGCTTTCCGGCCGCGGACCTGATTTTTACTTCAAAGGGTTCGGAAAACCCCAAGGTGGCCTCTTTCTCAAAAGCCGTCTTTTGCGAGCCGGGCCAGGACGGGCTCGACCGTCTTTAGGAGCGGGCTCTTTCGGTCGATTTCCCAATTCTGCAGGGTATCGATCTTTATCCGGAGCTCCGCAGCTGCGCCTGATTGCGAAAGCCCTTTCGCTTGGCGCCATGCGATGAGACGGGAGGCAAGAGCACTCTTCTTTTTCATTGGCCCGACTGAACTACCGGAGCGCGGCCCTGGCGCGCGAGCCTGAATTGTGCGACGGCGGCATATGCGCTTGCCGCGTTCAATGTCAGGGTCCGGAGTTCGCCGAGGGTCAGCGTGTCGACCTCCCGGCGCCGGGTGTGCAGGTAGTCGTTGACCAGATCCAGGAAGATCTCGCGCGCCTCGGGGCGAAAGGTCGCACTCTCGAAGGCGTCGGCAAGGGTGCCGGAAATGGCCGTCCACGGGCCGGGCTTCTCAGGGACTTCGTGTCGCATGCTCCCATCTCCGAAGGTGAGGGGAGGGCGGAGGGCTTTGGGCCCCCCGCCCCCGATCTTTTAGGCATTAACCAGCTTCCTCGCGGCCATAAATGCCGCCGCTTTCATCGCGGTGCCAGATCCGCCAAGGGTTGAGGAGATGAACCGGCGTTCCGCCTTCTGGTCGTCGTCCCGATAGCTTTTCCTGTGGTCAACCCAATCGGTGACGGCGTTTACCAGGTCGAAAGCGTTCTTGCCGGCGTTGCCGTTGCCCGTCCGGAAAAGCTCGCTCATTGCGTCGACCGCGTGGATCTCCCCGTTTGTAGGCCTCTCCGCGACCTTGTAGACAAGGCCCTTGAACGTCGAAACCGCCTTGTCGGTCGACACCGGCGTGCGCTCGAGTGCCGCGTAAATGGCGAAGGTGGACCGCGAAGCCTCGTTGGCCCAGCCGAGCGTCTCGAGAGCGGTCGCCACCCGGGCCTCGACCCCGCGAGCGTGCGAGACGTAGAGGGGCGAAACCGCCCTTTCCGCAAGGCCGAGCGTGTTGGCGCAGACGACCCGGACATCC